>JALYLC010000543.1 GCA_030774435.1 Actinomycetota bacterium | reverse complement strand
TCGAGGATCAGCGCAGGTGGCGGCGCTGTTGCGGGAGCTGTTCGCCGAGCCGGTCGGCTAGAGTCCGCCCTCGCCGGCCCCACCGACGCGGAAAGGGGTCGACGGCTGGGCAACCACGGACATCCGAAAGTGGTCTTCGACCGTGCGCTCGCCAACGGCAACCTGTTGCTCGCCGAGATGACCGCGCGTGAGCTTGGCTGGATCAACTTGCTCGACGCGCTGCAACTGTTGGCGTTGCTGACGGTCAAGGACCCGCGCCGCGGAGAGCGTGCGAAGGCACGCTGGCTGCGCCGTTACCTTGAGGCGGATCCGGCGGCCGGGCTGCGCGAGACGGCGACCGTGATCGGCTGCCTCGATGCGCTAGCCGGGCCCGGGCACGAGCAAGCACTCGCGTTGCTGCGCACGTTTGCCGAGCGCGCATCGCGCGACCGGCCGCCGCGCGCGGTGCTCGAGCGGGAGCTGGAACGACGCCACAAGGCCGCTGAATCGTCACGGTAACGAGTCACGGGCTCAGGTTTGTTCGAACGAGCTGAGTGGATGATTGTCGCGCAGGAACTCGGCGAACAGCGGAACGGTGAAGTCGACTTGGCCGCGGCGCGGGCTCCAGATCAGTCCTTTCTGGATCAGTGAGTCGCGGTGCATCGAGACGCCGCGTTGGTCCTTGGCGCCGTAGCGGGCCGCGACCTGGTTGGAGCGGTAGGGCGGTTCGCCGAGTTCCGCCATTGCCGCGAGGTAGCGCTGTTCGGTATCGGTCGCAAGTTGAAACCGCGGCGTGAAGAAGCTGTGCGCGAGCGAGTCGTTGACGATCTCGCGCACCGTGTCCAGGTCGGAGCTGGTGATCGGGGTTTGCTCGACGTTGTTCCAGAGCTCGAGGCCGTACTCCTGAAGGAAGTAGGGGTAGCCGGCCGACTCGCGCACGACTCGTCGCGCCGCTTCTTCTTCGAACTCGACACCCAACGCCGCTGCAGGGCCGACGAGTGCCGCGCGGGCGGCGGCATCGCTGAGTCGGCCAAGCTCGCGGTATTGGAAGAGGCGATCGGCGTACGGTTTCGCCGAGATCAGCCGCACTTGCAGGTCGGGCAGTCCGGCGCCGACGAGGGCGACGGGGAGGCCGCGGCGGCTGACCGCCTGGAAGGCGATGCAGATCGCTGCGAGAGCGGGCGTGTCGAGGTTGTGCATCTCGTCGATCAGAAAGAGGGCGCCCGACTGCGCGTGTTGGGCGACGTCTCCGACTTCGACGATCAGCTCGCTCAGGTCCTGCTCTGGATCGCCGGAGTCAGCGATGCCGGAAGCGGCCTCGACGTCGAGCTTGAGCTGCACCGCGCCCGGTACCGCAATGCTGAACGCCTTGACTACGCCGAGGGCGCGGTCGACTCGGTCCTTGATCCGGTGCTTGCGGCTGATCTCGCGCAGAAGGCGTGCGGCCATGCGGGCGAAGGTGACGCGGAAGTCGGGCTGCGAGCCGACTTCCTGCACATCGGTCGTGGCCCAGCCTGCCTCGCTCGCGAGCACGTCGAACTCCATCAGCAGCACTGTCTTGCCGACGCCGCGCAGGCCGGAGTAGATCAGGCTGCGTTCGTAGCCGCCGTCGCTGAGTCGCTCGACCAGTGCTTGCACGTTGTCGAGGTCACGGTCGCGACCGGCGAGCACGCGCGGCTTGCGGCCGGCGCCGGGCGTGTATGGGTTGTCGCGTTTGTTCACCAAGACCGATTTCTCACACTTTCTAAGAAGTGAAATAGGTGGTTTAGAAAGCCAAGTAAGACGCTCGCCGTGGCGCCGTTACGAGCGCAGATCAGGGCGAGCCGAGTTTCTAAGGGAGGCTTTAGAAAAGAGGAGAAAGCGCAGTTGCTCTAGGTGGCGGGCCTGGTCGCGCCGATGTAGTCGCTCCACTGGTAGGGCTCGACACGGACGAAGGCACCGGTGTGCGGCGCGTCGATCATCTCGGATGAGTCGATCAGGATGCCGACGTGCCCGATGTCGGCCGAGTCGCTGCCGAAGAAGAGGAGATCGCCCGGCTGCAGCGGTTGGCCCGGCGGGACGGGCGGACCGGCGTCGTACTGCTGCTGCGCGGTGCGCGGCAGTTGGATGCCCGCTGCCTGGTAGGCGGCCTGGGTGAGGCCGGAGCAGTCGAAGCCGCCAGGCCCGTCGCCGCCCCACTGGTAGGGAGTACCAATCTGGGCCTGCGCGTAGGCGACCGCGACGGCGGCAGCCGGCGCCTCACTCGCGGCGACGCCGCTGCCGTCTTCGCTGAACTGACCGGCAAGCGCGAGGACTTGCTGGACGTAGGTGTCGGAGTGGTTGTAGGCGTAGACGGCGCCGGGGAGATCGGCGCTGTTGCGGGCGCCGTTGGCGCAGAGGTCGCGGGCGGCGGCGTAGACAGCATCGACAGGGTCGTAGGGGCTGGGCGGGTTTACGCCGCCGGGAGGGACCGGGCGGGCGTACTCGTTGAAGGTGGCGGGCTCGAACTGCATCGGCCCTTCCGCGCCGGCACTGTTCGCGCCCGCGCGCACACCGGGTGCGGTTGAGGTGCCGTTGCCGGACTCGACCGTGCCGATCGCTGCGAGCAGCTGCCAG
Organism: Actinomycetota bacterium; assembly: GCA_030774435.1. GTDB lineage: Bacteria > Actinomycetota > Thermoleophilia > Gaiellales > JALYLC01 > JALYLC01. Next base: position 85 of record JALYLC010000543.1, on the reverse strand, counting down.
GGGAGGCCAGGGCAGGTGGCGGCCGCCTGCTGGTAGAGGTTGAGGTAGTCGGGGGGGATCGCGGCCGTCGCCGTAGCGCCGACGG
>JALYLC010000542.1 GCA_030774435.1 Actinomycetota bacterium | reverse complement strand
CTCCCTCGACGCCGAAGCGCTCGCGCGCAAGCTTGCGCGCCTCATCGAGCCCGAAGCGCGGCGAGTGCAGCTCGTGCCCGGCGAAGCTGACGCTCACCGGGCTACGGTATCGCGTCATGCAGCTCTCACCCCAGGAGCAGCGCGTCGTGGACGCGGTGGTCGCGCGCCGGGAGGCGCTCGTCGCCCTGACGAGCGAGCTTGTGGCGTACAACACGGTCACGCACACTCCGGGAGCTCCGCCGCGACAGGAGCGCGCGCTGCAGGAGCATCTGGCCGCGCTGCTGCGGCGCCACGGCGCCGACGTCGTGCTGCATGAGCCGGACGCCTCTGCGCTGCGACCCCACGCGATGGTGCCCGAAGAGCTCACGTTCGAGGGCCGTCCGCAGCTGGTCGCCCGCTTCCGCGGGAACGGCGGCGGCAGGACGCTGCTGCTCAACGGGCACGTCGACGTCGTCGACGTCGAGCCGCGGGCGAACTGGACGCTGGCGGATCCCTTCGCCGCGACCGTGCACGACGGCCGGCTCTACGGCCGCGGGACGTGCGACATGAAGGGCGGCGTCGCGAGCATGGTGGTGGCGGCCTGCACGCTGGCCGCACTCGGCGTCCCCCTGGCCGGCGACCTGATCGTCAACACGGTCACCGAGGAGGAGTCGACCGGCGCGGGCGGGCTGTTCGCCGCACGTCTGCTGCAGGCCGACGCAGCCATCGTGCCCGAGCCGAGTAGCCTGGCCGTGTGGGTTGCCTGCCGCGGCAGCCTGCTGCCTCGCATCACGGTGCACGGCCGCGCCGGGCATGCCGGCATCGCGCCGCTCCCGCCCGAGCAGGGCGGCGCAGTCAACGCGATCGAGAAGATGACCGTCGTGCTGGCCGCCATCGAACGACTGCGCGAGCACTGGTCGCTGCGCCCAAAGCACCGCTATCTCTCCCCGGGCGATTGCGTCCCGACCATCATCACGGGCGGGGAATGGCTCGTGACCTATCCGGCCACCTGTGCGCTGGAGTGCCACGTCGAGTACCTCCCGGAGCGCGCCGACGAGCACGGCTACGGCTCCCTGGTCGAGCGCGAGTTCGAGCAGTGGATCGCGGAGGCGGCCGCGCGTGACGCCTGGCTGCGGGAGCATCCGCCTGAGATCTCGTGGGGTGTCGGCGGCGTGCCGCCCGCCGAGGTCGCCACCGACGCTCCGATCGTCCAGACCCTCGTCGAGGCAGGCCGCGACCTCGGGCAGCCTCACCACCTGGGCGGCCTCGACAACTGGCACGACGGCGCCACGCTCACCGTGGAGGCCGGAATCCCAGCCGTCTGCTTCGGCCCGGGCGACATCCACCGTGCCCACGCGGCCGACGAGTACGTGCCGATCGACGACCTCGTGGCCTGCGCACAGCGCATCGCGCTGACGGCGCTGCGCTTCTGCAACTCGGCTGCATGATCCGGGGTCAGACACGCAATATGCGTGCCTGACCCCGGATCATTCAGTCGGGAATCGCGGGAGCGTGCGACTCGAGGTTTCCGCGCGACTTCGCCAGCGCGACCACCGCGATGCCGAGCACGACCCAGATCACCGCCAGCCACCAGATCTTGTCGAACCAGTAGACCGAGGGCGCCTTGTAGACCACGCCGTAGAGCGCCGCGATGCTCGTCGCCCCCGCCAGCACGCCGGCCAGGGCGAGCCCTGCGCGGTTCTCCCCCGGTTGCCCCTTGAAGCCGGTCAGGGCGATCAGGAGGTAGACGCCGAACAGCAGGAACGCGCCGATCGTGGCGCCGAACTGGAAGATGGGGAACCAGTGCCCGGGAGGATCGTTCGGCGTGCCGGGCGCGAGCCCGCTGCTGATCCGCACGATCAGCGCCGCGACGATCGCGGCAACGGCGATCACCGTGGCCGCGACGTGCGGTGTCTTGAAGCGGTGGTGCACGGCGGACAGCGTGCGCGGCAGATGCCCGTCGCGCGCGAGCGCGAAGACGCCGCGCGTCGTCCCGGTCGCCGTGCCGAGACCGACCGCCGCGATGTCGATCACGACCAGCCACTGCACCAGGTCCGAGAACTTGTCACCGCCGAAGTCGGGATTGGCGGTCGCGACGTAGAGCGGCGGGAAGTTCTTCAGCAGGTCGGCCACGTTGAGGCCGAACGCCAGGACGAGCGCCCAGGAGAGCACGACGTAGAACACGCCGGCCGCGAGCACGCTGTAGAAGATGGCGCGCGGGATGTTGCGTTTCGGCTCGGCCGTCTCCTCGGCCAGGTTCGCGGC
>JALYLC010000541.1 GCA_030774435.1 Actinomycetota bacterium | reverse complement strand
GGTGCGCACAGCCCTGCTTAACGCGAATCAAATCTGATTCCAAGGGGTGCTCTACCTGATCGGGGTACAACACTCCCATGGAGCACGAGCCACCGTTCAACGAGCCGCGGCCGGTCTTTCACGAGCCGCCGTTCCCAGCGTCTTCCTCCTCCCCTCCCTCCCCTCCCTCCCCTCCCTCCGATCGCCGGCCGCGAATGGGCGCGATCGCTGCACTTGCAGCGGTCGTCGCCCTGGCTGGCGGCGGAGTGGCGGCAGTCGGTGTGCACGCCCTCGACGACACCTCGAAGACCGTGACGACGACGGTCGAGGCAGCGTCGACCTCGAGCGGGGACTCCGGGGCCACCTCGTCGTCCTCGGGGAGCAGTGCCGCCGCCGCGTTCGCGCGCAGCGGAGGCAAGTCAGTCTCGTCCATCTACAAGCAGGACGCTCCCGGCGTCGTCACGATCACGTCGACGATCACATCGTCGACGTCCGGCGATTTTTCGCCCTTCGGGCCCGGCCAGTCGCAGCGGGAGACAGCACAGGGCTCGGGCTTCGTGATCGACAAGGACGGGCGCATCCTCACGAATGCGCACGTCGTCGCGGGAGCCAGCTCGGTGGTCGTGGCCTTCGAGGACGGCGTCAGCGCCAAGGCCACGGTCCTCGGCCGCGATTCTCTCTACGACCTCGCCGTGATCAAGGTCGACGTGCCACAGAGCGAGCTGCACCCGCTCACGCTCGGCACGGTCTCGAGCGTCCAGGTCGGCGATCCCGTCGTCGCGATCGGCAACCCGTTCGGGTATGCCCAGACCGTCACCGCCGGCATCGTCTCGGCGAAAGGCCGCCTGATCTCCTCTCCTGCGGGCAATGACAAGTTCATCCCGGGTGCGATCCAGACGGACGCCGCCATCAACCACGGCAACTCCGGCGGTCCGCTGATCGACCGCCACGGCGACGTCATCGCGATCAACGCACAGATCGCCGACCCCCAGATCACCGGCACGGACGCGAACGCCGGCGTGGGCTTCGCGATCCCGATCGACCTCGCCAAGCGCGCGCTGGCCAATCTCGAGGCCGGCAAGCCCGCATCGCACCCCTACCTGGGCATCCGCGTCGATGCGCTCAACGCCTCCGTCTCGGCTGCCAGCAGCAAGCTGCCCTCCAGCGGCCTCCTGATCGCGGGCGTCGCCAAGGACTCGCCGGCCGCGGCCGCGGGCCTCAAGGGCGGCTCGCAGTCGCTCGACGTCGGCGGGCAGCAGTACTGCGTCGGCGGCGACGTCATCACCTCGATCGACGGCCACGCCGTCGCGACGCTTGACGACCTGCAGGAGCGCCTCTCCAGCTTCGCCGCCGGCGACAAGCTCCAGCTCGGGATCACGGGTGGCGACGGCAGCAGGCGCACGGTGACGGTCACGGTGGGCTCGATTCCCGCCCAGCGCCAGCCGCTCGCGACCGGCTGCTAGTTCCGCCGTCGAAGCCGACCGGCTTCCAGCGTACCGGGCGTTCCACAGGCGCCCGGTACGCTGACGGTGTGATCGCCGAGGTATTCGAGGTCGAGGGCGTGCACTGCCCGCGCTGCATCGAGAAGATCGCGGCGGCGCTGAAGGGAGTCGAGGGGCTGCGGGCCGCCGACGCCAACCTGATGGGCGAGATCAGCGTCCGGCTCGACGGCCAGGCTGCCCACGACCGGGTGAAGGCCGCCCTGGAGGATGCGGGCTTTCCCGTCGCCTCCGTGCGGCCGGCGGCGTAGTTCTTAAGGGCCCTACTGAGACGGGGCCTAACCTAAGAACTGGTTTCAAAAGTGGCGGGGCGTTCGGAGGTCTCGAATCGTCCTCCGGTCTGGTTGTCGGGCGCAGTGAGTGGTGGTGGGGTGATTGGGGCCGCCCGACAACCAGACCTGCGGCGACCCTTGGCGCGCGCAAAGAGCCGCGCGAACCAAGGGGCTTCGCGCTCCCGCTCGCTTCGAGCCCCCCGACCACGAACGCGACTTTTGAAACCAGTTCTAAGGCAGGGGGAGCAGCACGGAGCGGCGGTCGTCGCCGGCCTCCGAGTGCACGCGCACTTCGATGCGGGCCTTGCTGCCGGCGGCGATCGAGGCGGGAACGGTGAGCTTGAAGATCTTGTGACCGATCACCCAGTGCGTCACGCGCAGCGTGCGCAGCGGGTCGCCGTTGACGCTGATCTTCACCAGGACCCGGGTCTCGAAGCGCTTCGGCGTCCACCTCGTGTCGACGAAGATGTTGCGCGTGCTCCCCGACCAGTGCGCGCCCAGCTTCGTCAGCGTCAGCGGCGCCGCCTTCGAATCGGCCGCGGCAGGCACGGCTGCAATTGTCCCGGCGGTCGCCAAGAGCGCGAACGACGTGACAAGCAGGTGCCGCATATGCTCTCAAGCGTACTCTGAAGGCGCGTTTCCCCCCACCCATCCGAGGCATCCGGGCAGGCCGCAATGAGCGAAATCGTCCAGAGCGAGCGTCACGGCGCGGTCGCACTGCTGCGCTTGAACCGGCCCGAGGCGCTGAACGCGCTCTCGGACGCGGTGCTCGAGGCACTGTGCGCGGCGTTCGACGCCGCGGAGGAGTCCGGCGACGTGCGCTGTGTCGTGGTGTGCGGTGCGGGGCGGGCGTTCGCCGCGGGTGCCGACGTGGCCGGTCTGAGGGAGCTTTCCGCCGATGAGGTGCTCTCGGGAGCGCGCGGTGCGCGCTGGGCCCGGTTGCGATCCTCGCGCCTCCCCGTGATCGCGGCCGTGCACGGCTGGTGCCTCGGTGGCGGCTGCGAGCTCGCGCTCACCTGCGACATCGTGCTGGCGGCGGAGAACGCGCGCTTCGGCCTGCCCGAGACGGGCCTCGGCCTGATCCCGGGAGCGGGCGGGACGCAGCGGCTGCCGCGCATCGCAGGCCGCTCGCTCGCGTTGGAAGTGATCCTCGCCGGGCGGTCGCTGACGGCTCGCGAGGCGCTTCGGGCCGGCATCTGCTCGCGCGTGGTGGCACCCGAAGCGCTGGAGCGCGAGGCCCTTGCTCTTGCGCAGCGCATCGCGCAACGGCCGGCTCTGGCCGTGCGGCTGGCGCGCGAGGCCGTGCGACTCGCGTTCGAGGCTCCGCTCGAATCCGGCCTCGCTGACGAGCGCCGCCTCTTCGCCGAGGCGTTTGCGAGCGGCGACGCCCGCGAGGGCATGGACGCGTTCGTCGAGCGCCGCACGCCCGTGTGGAGTCACGGCGAGTGAGCGGCGAGGCCGCGCACCGCGTCGAGCGCGACGGCGGAGTCGCCACCGTGACGCTCGATCGTCCGGAGGCGCTCAATGCGCAGACCCGCGCATCGCGACGCGCGCTCACGCGCGATCTGCGCACGCTCTCGGCCGATGCGGCCGTGCGCTGCGTCGTCCTGACCGGGGCGGGTCGCGCGTTCTGTGCAGGCCAGGACCTGCGCGAGCCCGACGCGCTCGTCGACGTCGACGTGATGATTCGCGAGACCTACATCCCGATCGTCGATGCGCTCGTCGGCATGCCGAAGCCGGTCATCGCCGCCGTCAACGGCCCTGCGGTGGGCGCGGGCCTCTCGATCGCGCTGGCCTGCGACCTGCGCTACCTGGCCGAGGACGCCGTGCTCATGATGGCGTTCTCGAACATCGGCCTCGTGCCCGATTGCGGCGGCTCCTGGCTGTTGCCGCGCACGGTGGGCTATGCCCGCGCGTTCGAGCTGGCGGCGACCGGCCGCCGCGTGCCCGCCGAGGAGGCCCTGGCCCTCGGGCTCGTCCAGCGCGTGCTCCCGCGCGACGAGGTGCTGCCTGCAGCCAGGGAGCTCGCCGGGCAACTCGCGGCGCGCCCCACGCTGGCACTCGGCTGGACCAAGCGCCTGCTGAGAGCAGGCGAGCCGAGCCCGCTGGCAGACGCGATGGAGCTGGAAGCGCAATTGCAGGCCTCGGCCGTGGAGACGCACGACCACGCCGAGGGGGTTGCCGCGTTCCTCGAGAAGCGCGAGCCGCGCTTCGAGGGACGTTGAACGCAGTGGCGCGTCCGCGCCTGCGGCTGATCGTCAATCCCGTCGCCTCCGGCGTCAGAGAGCGCTCCGTGCGCATGGTCGTGAACGCGCTCGAGCCGCGCTGCGACGTGGAGCTGGTCGAGACCGAGCGGCGCGACCACGCGAGCGAGCTTGCGGCCGAGGCGGTCGCGTGCGGCTTCGACGGCGTCGTGGCGATGGGCGGCGACGGCACGGCCAACGAGGTGCTCAACGGCACGGGCGACGCGCTGGCCGTGGGCGTTCTGCCGGCGGGAGGGACGAGCGTGCTGCCACGCGCCCTGGGGATGCCGAGGAATGTCGGCGCGGCGGCGCAGCTGGTCGCGGAGGCCATCCTCGCGGGACGCGAGCGCAGGATCAACCTGGGAATCGTCAACGGCAGGCGCTTCGCATTCGCGGCCGGGGTCGGCGCCGATGCGCAGGCCGTGCGGCTCGTCGACGGCGCCGGCCGCGCCAGGGGCCGGCGACCGGGCGACGCCTACTTCGCGGCGCAGATCATGCGGACGCTGCTGCGCGGCGACTTCCGCGAGCCGCAGCTCGAGGTCTCGATCGACGACCACGTCGTCGCGCGCGGCGTCAGCGTGTTCGCCGCCAACGTGCATCCCTGGAGCTATCTCGGGCCGTTCGCACTCAAGCTCGCGCCCCGCGCGACCTTCGAGGGCGGGCTCGACGTGGTCGTGCCGAGCGACATGCGCCGGCGGCACCTGCCGCGCTACGCGACGCAGTTGCTCGTGACCGGCAGTCAGGCGCGCCGCCCGGACAAGCTGCTGGCCTACCTCCACGACGTGGAGGGCGTGCGCGTGTCGTGCAACCGGCCGCTGCCGATGCACGCCGACGGCGACGACCTCGGCGACGTCGAGGAAGCGCTGTTCGGCGTGGCGCGCAACGCGGCCCGGATCCTCGTGTGACGCTGCTCTTCGACCTCGACGGCACGCTCGTCGACTCGCGTGCGGTGGTCGAGCGGCAATGGCGGCGATTGTGCGAGCGGCTCGGGCTCGACTTCGCCGAGGTGCTCGCGGTCCTGCACGGCGTGCGCAGCGCCGATGTCATCCGCGCCTTCGCCCCGGACGCCGACGTCGAAGCGGAGGCGGCCTCTCTCGACGCCGCGGAGCAGGCGGACACCGATGGGCTCGAGGTCGTGCGGGGCGCGCCCGAGTTGCTCGCCGGGCTGCCGTCGGGTAGTTGGGCCGTCGTCACCTCCGGCCACCGCACGCTGGCGCAGGGGCGACTTCGCGCCGTCGGCCTGCCGGTGCCCGAGGTCATGGTGTGCGGAGACGAGGTCGCGAGCGGCAAGCCCGATCCCGAGGGCTACCTGACCGCCGCGAAGCTGCTCGGCGCGGCGCCCGCCGGATGCGTCGTCGTCGAGGACGCCCCGGCCGGCGTCCAGGCGGCGCTTGCCGCAGGCATGCGGGTGATCGGGATCACGACCACACATCCGGCATCCTCCCTCGCCGGCGCGAGCCTCGTGATCGACGACCTGCGGGAATTCGACAGCGCACTCGCGGCCCTGTGAGCCCGCGACGTCAGTAGACTGCGACCCCGCATGGACCTTGCCATCACGATCGGGCAGGGGCTGGGCTTCGGCATTGCCTGCGGGCTCTCGACGATCGCGTTGCTCGTGCCCTTGTTCTGGCCTGGCTTCGACGCGCGCGCACTCGGGGCCCTCGGCGCGCCGGGCCTCGTCCTCGCCGCCGCCGACGTCTGGCTGCCGCAGAGCCTGCGCATGCTGGTGCGCGTCGCCGCGGGTGCTGCAGCCTGCGAGTTCTGGATGCACGATGACCTCGCCTGGGCCGGCATCTCGATCGGCGCCGCCGGCGCAGCCGTGACGGCCGTGACGGCCGTGCCCCTCGCCGAGAGCGCTGCGCGGGCAGGTTCCCGCGCGGCCGCCGCGCTGATAACGGCCGTGGCCTCGCTGGTCGTCGCCGCGGCCGCGCTGGTGCCGCTCGTCGGCTACCCGCTCGCGGCCGTCGCCGTGTTCCTGGCACTGCGCACCCGCCGCCGCGGTGGCGAGCGCTATCAGGGATTGCGGATTCTGCGCTGATGCAGGCAGGTCAGGAAACCTCTCCCCGCCCGGGCGCGGGCCTGCTGGCGCACCGCACATTTCGCCAGCTGGTCAAGTTCGGCCTGGTCGGGGCGACCGGCTTCGTCATCAACGTGAGCGTGTTCGCGTTCTCCCTGCGAGTGCTCGACGTGCACTACCGGCTGGCCTATGTGTTCGCGTTCTGCGTCGCGGTCACGAACAACTTCTTCTGGAACCGCGTGTGGACCTTCCGGCATCAGAAGGACGGCCTTCACGTCGCGATGCAGGGCGCGCGCTTCTTCGCCGTCAGCCTGCTGGCGGCGGTCGCCGGCTTCGTCCTGCTCGAGGTGTTCGTGCGCGCGGGATTCCCGAAGATCCCGGGCGAGATGCTGGCCGTCGCCCTGGTCGTGCCGATCTCGTTTCTCGGCAACAAGCACTGGTCGTTCCGCTAGCGGCCCATGAGGGCAGCTCTCATGCGGGCCGCCGTCCTGGCCGCGCTGCTCGTCTTCGCCGTCGCGCCGGGCGTGGCGCGCGCGGGCGTCACATCGCAGGAGGCGATCCAGATCGTCAGGCAGCAGCCTGCGGCTCGCACGCTGCTGCTGACGCACCCGGGCGCGCGCTTCAGCGCTCGGGCCGCGGGAAGCGACTGGCTCGTGATCGTGCGGCAGGCCTTCCCGCGGACGCCGCTCGCGAGCTGGCTCGTCGATCGGACGACGGGCGCGGTCAGCGGCCATTCGCCGACGGCGAGCATCCGGCGCCTCGAGGACACCGCGGTGATTCGCATCGCATTGCGCGACGCCAAGGTCGCCGACTGGGTGCGGCACTACAAGGCGCACACGCAGTACGCGACGTTCGACCCGACGTTCCACAGCTGGACGGTGCACGTGAACGCCGGCCAGCGCTATGGCGAGATCGCGCAGGTCGAGGTCGACGACCGCACCGGCAAGGTGCTGCACGCCTGGACCGGGCCGCAGGTCAGCTGGACGATGGCTCGCGGCTACAAGGGGTGGTTCGGGCGCAAGCTCAACGACACGCGGCTCTGGCTCGCGTTCTGCGCGGTCTTCCTGATCGCGCTCGTCGACTGGCGCCGCATCTGGACGCTGCGCACGCTCGACCTCGTCGCCCTGCTCTCCTTCTCGGTCTCGCTCTGGTTCTTCGAGCGCGGCCTCGTGTTCTGGGCCGTTCCGCTGCAGTACCCGCCGATGGTCTACCTGATCGCGCGCCTGGCCTGGATCGGCATACGGGCGCGCCCGAGCCCGGCTCGCACGGGCCGCCTGCCGACCTGGGCGCTGGCGGCGCTGGCGGTGTTCCTGATCGGCTTCCGGCTGGGACTCAACGCGTTCGATGCGACCGTCATCGACGTCGGTTACGCCGGCACGGTCGGCGCCGACCGGCTGCTGCGCGGCCAGTTGCCCTACGGCAACTTCCCGGACGCCAGCGGGGTGGCCTGCGGCACACGCAACAGCGATGGCTCGTCGAGCGCCTATCGCCAGGCCAACGAGGGCGGTCGCTGCGAGTCGCCGGTCGCCAACGGCGACACCTACGGGCCTGTCAACGACGCGGCCTACGTGCCCGCGGTGGCGGTCGCCGGCTGGACCGGCCGCTGGGACGATCTCCCCGCGTCGCACGGCACCTCGTGCATCTTCGATCTGGCCTGCGCGGCCGGCCTGGCGGCCGTCGGCTGGCGCTTCGGGCGGGTGAGGATGGCGCTGCTCTGCGCCCTGGGCTGGCTCGCGTATCCCTTCACGGGCTATGCGCTGCAGGCGAACACGAACGACATGATCGTGACGGCGTTCGCGATCTGGGGGTTCGCGTTCGCCATCTCGCCGATACGGCGTGGCGCACTGCTCGCGCTCGCGTCCTGGACGAAGTTCGCGCCGCTGGTGCTGTGGCCGCTGTGGAGCCGCTATCCGCGCGGCGGCAGCGAGCCCGCGCGCCGGTCGTTCCTCCGCGGGGCCGGCGGGCTCGCGCTCGGGACGGCGTTGGCAGGGCTCCTGCTACTACCCGGCGGCGCCGGCCTGCACGCCCTGCGCCTGTTCTGGGATCGTACGGCCGGCTTCCAGCTGGGGCGCTCATCGCCGTTCTCGATCTGGGACTGGAACGTCTACCTGCCCGGCTTCCCCGATCTCGGCGGCGTGCAGACGGCCCTCGAGGCCCTGCTCGTGACCAGCGCGGTGCTGCTCGCCTTCCGGCCGCGCCGGCTCGATGCCCTGCAGCTCGCGGCGCTCTCGGGCGGCCTCGTGCTGGGCTTCGAGCTCGTGCTCACGCACTGGTCGTACCTGTACCTGCCGTGGGCCTTCCCGTTCGTCCTGCTGGCCTTCGTGCTGCCCTCGCAGCAGGCGTAGTCATATACCCCTGGGGGGTAGTGTAGCCTAGAGGGGTGCCCGCGAGCACGCCCACCGCCGCACAACGCGTCGATCTGCCCATCGAGGGCATGACCTGTGCCTCGTGCGCCAGCCGCATCGAGCGCAGGCTCAACACGCTCCAGGGCGTCGAGGCGACGGTCAACTACGCCACCGAGCGGGCGACGGTCAGCTTCGACGCCGAGCGCGTGACGCCGCGGGAGCTCATCGCGGCGATCGAGGCCGCGGGCTACGCCGCCCGCCTTCCGTCCTCCTCCGGCAGCGCCTGGCGTCTGCGCACTGCCACCGCCGCAGCGCTCTCGGTGCCTGTGCTCGCGCTCGCGATGATCCCCGCCCTGCAGTTCGACTACTGGCAGTGGCTCTCGCTCGCGCTCGCCACGCCCGTCGTCCTGTGGGCCGGCTGGCCGTTCCACCGCGCCGCCTGGCGGAACCTCCGCCACGGGGCGGCGACCATGGACACCCTGATCTCTCTCGGCACCCTGACCGCCTGGGGCTGGTCGGTCGTCGCGCTGTGCTTCCTCGATGCGGGCCGTCCCGAGATGCGGATGCCGTTCGAGCTGGTCACGTCGCGCGACGTGCCCGGGGACTCCATCTACTTCGAAGTCGCCTCGGTCGTGACGACATTCGTGCTCGTCGGACGCTTCGTCGAGGAGCGTGCCAAGCGCCGCTCGGGCGCCGCCCTGCAGGCCCTGCTCGAGCTCGGGGCCAAGGATGTCGCAGTGCTCGCCGCGGATGGCCGCGAGCGCCGCGTGCCCATCGGCGATCTGCGCGCCGGCGATCGCTTCGTCGTGCGGCCGGGCGAGAAGGTTGCCGCTGACGGCATCGTCGAGGAGGGCTCCTCCGCCGTCGACCAGTCGCTCCTGACCGGCGAGTCGGTGCCGATCGAGAAGCGCCCGGGCGACGAGATCGTGGGTGCTGCGCTCAACGTCGGCGGCCGCTTGGTGGTGCGTGCGACGAAGGTCGGCACCGATACGGCGCTGGCTCAGATCAGCCGGCTCGTGAGCGAGGCCCAGGGCGGCAAGGCGCCCGTGCAGCGCCTCGCCGACCGCGTGTCGGCGATCTTCGTGCCGGTGGTGATCGTCCTCGCTGCGGCGACGCTGGGCTTCTGGCTGGTCGACGGCGCCAGCGCCGCGTTCTCGCTCAGCGCTGCGGTGGCCGTGTTGATCATCGCCTGCCCCTGCGCGCTCGGCCTCGCCACGCCGACCGCGCTCCTCGTCGGCACGGGCCGCGGTGCGCAGCTCGGCATCCTGATCAAGGGGCCCGAGGTGCTCGAGTCGACTCGGCGCGTCGACACGATCGTGCTCGACAAGACCGGGACCGTGACGACGGGACACATGCGGGTGCGTGCCGTCGTGCCCGCCGCCGGGGGCGACCGCGCAGAGCTGCTGCGACTCGTTGGCGCGCTCGAGCACGCCTCAGAGCACCCGGTCGCCCAGGCCATCGCCACGGCCGCGGCGAGCGACGGGGGTGAGCTGCCGCCGGTCGAGTCGTTCCTGAGTCACGCGGGCCGTGGCGTCGAGGGCGCGGTCGAGGGCCACACGGTCGTGGCCGGCCGCCCGAGCCTGCTGGCCGAACAGGGTCTGCTGCTCTCGCGCGCGCTCGCCGAGGCGCGTGCGGCGGCGCAGGCCAGGGGCCAGACCGTGATCGCTGCCGGCTGGGACGGGGCCGTGCGCGGCCTGATCGTCGTGGCCGATGCCGTCAGGCCGTCGAGTGCAGCCGCCGTCGCGCAGCTCGAGGCGCTCGGCCTCCGGCCCGTGCTGCTCACGGGCGACAACGCAGCCACTGCTGCCGCGGTCGCGGCGGAGGTCGGCATCGGCGAGGTCATCGCGGATGTTCTCCCCGCCACCAAGGCCGATGTCATCCGCCGCCTGCAGGACGAGGGGGGCGTCGTGGCCATGGCCGGCGATGGCGTCAACGACGCACCCGCCCTGGCGCAGGCCGACCTCGGGCTCGCCGTCGGCACGGGCACCGACGTGGCGATCGAGGCGTCCGACATCACCCTCGTCTCGGGCGACCTGCTCACGGGCGCCGACGCCATCCGCCTCTCGAGGCGAACGCTCTCCACCATCAAGGGCAATCTGTTCTGGGCCTTCGGCTACAACGTCGCGGCGCTGCCGCTGGCCGCGGCCGGCTACCTCAACCCGCTGATCGCGGGCGCCGCGATGGCCGGTTCGAGCCTCCTCGTCGTCTCCAACTCCCTGCGGCTCCGCCGCTTCCAGCCACACCGTGAGGTCACATGAGCACCAAGCAGACCGACCCCGGCTACATCGCCGACAAGGACGCCCTGTCCGCGCGCCTGAAGCGCATCGAGGGCCAGGTTCGGGGCATCGAGCGCATGGTCGAGGACGAGCGCTACTGCATCGACATCCTCACCCAGATCAGCGCCATCCAGGCCGCACTCGACAAGGTCGCCCTGCGCCTGCTGGAACAGCACGCAGCGCACTGCGTGATCGGCCCGGAGGACCCGTCCGTGCGGGCCGAGAAGACGGGCGAGATGATGGCCGCGGTGGCGCGGCTCATGGGCCGCAGTTGAGGGACATGTCGTCCGTCCGGGCACCACGCCCAGGCAGGCCAGTCGCTAACGCGCTCGCGTTCGCCGCGACCGTCCACTGCCTGACCGGCTGCGCGATCGGCGAGGTGCTCGGGATGGCACTGGGGACGGCTCTCGATCGCGACCATGGAGATCGTCGGCAAGGGCCACGCCGTGATGCACGGCACCACTGAGCCGGTCTGTGGTTGTTGCAGCCGGCGGGGCGCGCCTCGCTAGCGCGGGATCAGGAACCCCGAGCGCGTCTCGTTACCGGCGACATCGGTGGCGCGCACGCGCAGGATCGCCCGGCGGCCGCGCGTCACCTGCAGTGTCAGGCGTACGTGAGACGACGGCTTGAGCGAGCGCCAGCGCCCGGCCTTGCCGCCCACCTCGATCCGGTAGCGCAGCGTTGCGAGGCCCGAGTCGCTCTCGTGCACGAGCAGCGTGGCCTCGACGAGGTTGCCGCGACGCACGCCGGAGGCGCGCACGCTCGGCGCCAGGCGATCGATGGGAAGCGCGACCCTGCGGACGGGCCCCCAGTTGCCTGCCGCATCGCGCGCGCGTACGAACAGGCCGTGGCGCCCGTCCTCGAGCCGGCTGACCTGCCGAGGGACGAGCGACCCTGCGAGCTGCGACTCGGTGGCATCGAGTGGCGTCGCCGTCAGCGCGAAGGGCGCGACGGGCACGCCCCGCAGCGCGATGAAGGCGATGGCCGAGACTCCGGCGCTCGTTCCGCCTCCGCGCTCGTGGACGCGGCCTGAGAGCACGAGCCCGGGATGCGCCGAGTCATGCGACCAGCGCGCGTTGACCGTGACGCGCGGGCCCGCGTGGTCGGCGCCGGCCAGCAGGGTGGCGGCCTGGACCACGTTGAGGATGCCTGCGCCCGTGTCGGAATCGGCGCCCGGGGCCCCGACGTCGCGCGCGCCCCGCACGAGTGCATCGACGATGGCGTCGGGGGTCGCGCCGGGGAACATGCCGGCGAGCAGCGCGACGGCGCCCGTGACCTGCGGTGCTGCGAACGACGTGCCGGAAACGGTTGCGGAGCCGCCGGGACCATCGATCGCAATGGCCTCGCCGTAGGCTGCGAGCGTGGGGTAGACGGCGTTGCCGCAGGGCGACGGCCCGCGGCCCGAGAACGACGAGACGATGTCGCTCGCGGAGACGCTGCCCACCGCGACGGCGCTCGGAGCCGAAGCGGGGCTTGCTCCCGTCGCAGCCGCGGGCCCGGCGTTGCCGGCGGCGAACACGGGCACGATGCCCGCGGCGCGCAGCGCGGCGATGTCGGAATCGAACTCCGTCTCGCAGCGCCCCGGCTGTCCGTCGTCCCACGAGCCGTTGATCACGCTCGGCGCATCATCCGTCTTGGGGTTGCCGTCGGGATCGAGGATCCACTCGAAGACGCGGTGGACCGCGCTCGTCGTGCTGCGCCCGCCGTCGCTGAAGACACGCGCGGCCATGATGCGGACGTCCGGCGCCATCGAGGCCACGACCTCGGCGACCTCGGTGCCGTGCCCGTGCGCGTCCTCGTCGAACGGTGTCTTGTGCTCGTCGTAGGGGTCGAACCAGCTTCCAGGCCCGGTCGCGAACTGGGGGAAGCCGGCCGCCAGGCCCGTGTCGAGCACCGCGACCACGACGCCCCGTCCCGTCTGCCCCTGCGCCCAGAGCGTCGGTGCGCCGGTCGCGGTCACCGTCGCGGAGGGGTCGCCCGCCGCGGCCGGCGCGAGCGCCGCGGGCTCGATGCGCAACGGCCGGTCGGGCTCGATCGCGCGCACGTCGGCCCGGCGGCGCAGCAGGGCGATCAGCGAGGGGCGCGCGTGCAGTGCGATCGAGTCGTCGATCCAGAGTGGCAGGACGTGGCTTGCCTGCCCGCGGCTCACGGCGCTGCGGAGGACGCGCAGCAGAGCGGCCTGATCGCGGCTCGCGCGCCGCTGCAGGAGGGCGGCGATCTGCCCGGGGTGGGCCGGGCCGGGGATCGCGGAAGACGCGCTCACATGCACGATCACTGCGACCTCAGGGCCGTGCGACGCGGCGGATGGCGCCGGCGAGAAGGCAGCCGCGAGCGCGCAGATGAGCGCCGCCCCCAGCGCGAGCAAGGCGGCTTTCACGCCGGCCGACGGAACGTCTCGATTCGCGTGGCGCGTCCGGTCCCTGCGTCGCATTCGATCAGCGCGCCCTCCATGCGCACATCGCCGAGCGCCGGCTCGGAGCGGGCTGGGAGCTGGGTCAGGAACCGTCGCAGGGCGATCTCCGTACGCACTCCGATCACGGAGTCGTGCGGCCCGGTCATGCCGCAGTCGGTGAGGTAGGCGGTGCCGTCCCAGAGCGAGGCGTCGTTGGTCTGCACGTGCGTGTGCGTACCAAGCACCGCCGTGACCCGGCCCGCCAGGTGCCGTCCCATCGCGACCTTCTCGCTCGTCGCCTCGGCGTGCATGTCGACGAGGACGACGGGCGCGCGAGCCTTCACCTCTGCGGTGATCGAAGCCGCGATCTCGAACGGGCTGCAGGCCGGCTCGGGATGGACGAAGAGGCGCCCCATCAGATTGACGACGCCGACGCGGGTGCCATCTCGCGCCTCCACGACGGTCGAGCCATGCCCCGGATTGCCGGCGAGGTAGTTGGCCGGCCGCACGATCCGCGGCTCCCGATCGAGATAGGGGCCGAAGCCCCGCTGGTGCCAGGTGTGATTGCCGAGGGTGATGCAGTCGACGCCGCTGGCGAGGATGCGATCGGCGAGGCGGTCGGTGATTCCCGCGCCGTCGGCGGCGTTCTCGCCGTTCGCGACCACGAGGTCGAGATCCAGCTCCTCGCGCAGACGCGGCACGAGCGACTCGACCGCTTCGCGGCCGGGCCGGCCGAAGATGTCCGCGATGAACAGCAGCCGCATCGCGGCCACCCGCCCTTCGTTACGGCATCGCGGGGGCGGTGGCCGGCTCGACGCGGATGCTCGCACCGTTCCCCGCATCCGAGACGTAGTGGGCGAGCACCGGCTGGCTGGCGCCCGTCACGTCGATGACGGCGCCGAGTTGCGTGCGGCCGCCGATGACCTGCTCGCCGACGCGCAGGGTCGGCTTGCCGAGCGGCCCGACGGTGGGCGCAATAGGTGCGATCTTGACGACGAGCGACGGATCGGAGGACGGGCTGATCGTGATCTCCTGGCCATAGCGCGTGGCGTCGCCGTTCAGCACGTAGGGAGCGATCGAGACGACCTGGCCGTCGGCGGGCGCGTAGACCGCGGTGCCGGCCGGCGCGCCGACGTCGACACCCTGCGTCGAGCCCGAGTCGACGTTGTAGCCGAGGCCGCCGCCGTCGTCGCCGAACACCCCGTTCCACATGCGTGTCAGCAGGCCGGCATTGCGCTGGTGGCCGACCGGGGAGAGCGAGACCGCGTCCGATCCGTCGTAGCGGTGGAACACGACGCCGGTGAGCACGTGCTGGTCGATCGGCACCATGAGCTGCAGCGATCCGCGCGTGGCCAGCGTCTGGGGGGCGGGTTGCCCTGCGAGCGCGGCCTCATCCGACAGCGGGCGCGATTCGGCAGGAGCCGTTGGACCGCTGGCGAACGTCGTGGAGAGACCGATGGCTGCCGCTGCAAGCAGCGCGACGAGCAGTCCGAGCCGCCGGCGCCGGATGCGCGCACGGTGCGCCCGGCGGGGGCCGGGCCGACGCGCGGGCAGGGACCGGCCATGGGCAGTCGCGGCCATCCAATAGAAGGTACAGCATGTGCCTCGTGGTGTCGAGGCAACTCTAGGAGAACACACTGTCCGATCAGCAAGAACCGGGGCCGGCTCCGAGCCCCCAGCTGCCACCGCCGAACGCCGCTCTGGTGCTCGTTCCGCGCTGGATCCAGCTGATCGCGCTGCCGACCATTCTGTTGTTCGGCTGGATCTTCGCCGAGGCCGTCAAGCATGCCCTGTTCGTGTTCCTGATCTCGGGCATCATCGCCATGCTGCTCAATCCGCTGGTCTCGACGCTCACCTCGCTGCGCCTCCCGCGTGGGCTCGCGGTGCTGGTCGTGTACGTCTCGCTGCTGACCGCGATCGTCGGCGCCGTGGGGCTCGCGGGCGTCGCTGCGGTCAACCAGGTGGTGTCCGCGAGCAACACCGTCTCGCAGGAGTTCCAGAAGAAGCCGGGGCAAAAGGAGTCCTCGGCCGAGCGCCGCGTGGACCGCTTCCAGAAGTGGCTCGACGCCAGGGGCCTGAGCCGCGTGCACGTCAAGGACATCGGCAACCGCCTCGTCCAGAACATCCAGAAGCAGGGCGTCGGCGACTACGCCAAACGCGCGGTCGACATCGGCCAGCAGGTCGCGAGCCGGGTGGTGCAGGGCCTGATCGAGCTCCTGCTCATAGTCGTGATCTCGATCTACCTGTTACTGGACGGGCCCCGCATCTCACGCGGGGTCGACCGCATCTTCCCGCCCGGGCCCGACGGCATCAGACTCGGCGCGCAGGTCCAGAAAGGCCTGATCCGGTATGTCCGCGGCCAGGCGACCGTCTCGTTCCTGATCGGCGCGAGCGCGGGGATCGGCGTCGAGATCCTGTCGCTGACCGGCGTCTGGCCGGACGGCGACCAGTATGCGCTGATCCTCGGGCTGTGGGCGATGGCGACCGAGGTCATCCCGTACGTCGGCCCGATTCTCGGCGCACTGCCCGCGCTCGCGCTCGCGGCCATCCACTCCCCCGCGACGGCGCTGTGGGTCGGGCTCTTCTACCTCGGCATCCACCAGCTCGAGGGCCACGTGATCGTCCCTCGCGTGATGGGCCAGGCGCTCGGCGCGCGTCCGCTGCTGGTGATCTTCGCGCTCATCGCCGGCGCCGAGCTGTACGGCATCATCGGCGCGATCCTCTCGCTGCCGCTGCTGGCGATGGGACGCGAGGTCGCGATCTTCCTGCGCAGGCGCATCCGGCTCGAGCCCTGGCCTGCCAGCGGCTATGCCGGGGCAGGGCTCGACATCACGGTGCCGGTGCACATCGAGCCCGAACCGCCCGCGCCCGCGTGAGTGCGGACGCCCCGCTGATCGCCTGCGCGGGGTTGATCAAGCGCTTCGGCCGGCGGCAGGTGCTCGGCCCCATCGACCTCGCCCTGCGCGCCGGCGATCGTCTGGCCCTGCTCGGCCCGAACGGAGCGGGCAAGACCACCTTGCTCTCGCTGCTCGCGGGCTCCGCCGAGCCCAGCGAGGGGAGCGTGCTGCGGCCGGATCAGCGCGAGATCGGGGTCGTGCCGCAGCGCCCCGCGCTCTACCGCCGCCTCAGCGCGCGCGAGAACCTCGAGCTCTTCGCGCGGCTCGCGCGGGTGCCGGAGCCGGACGCCGAGCTCGCCGAGTTGGCGGCCGCGGTGGCGCTCGGAGACGAGCTCGACCGTCCCGTCGAGCGGCTCTCGCTCGGGCAGGCCCAGCGCGTCAACGTCGCGATCGGCCTGCTCGGCCGGCCGCGCGTCGTGCTGCTCGACGAGCCGACGGCTGCGCTCGACCCGGGCCACCGGCTCGCCCTGTGGTCGATGCTCGAGCGTGTGAGCGAGCGCGGCGGCGCGGTCGCGTTCGCGACCCAGAACGTCGAGGAGGCGCGCCTGGCCGCGGATCGGGTGCTCGTGCTCGTCGACGGGCTCGCCGCCTACGCTGGACCGCAGGAGGCGTTCTGGCAGGAGGCCGGGGCACTCGACGCAGCCGGCGGGCACGAGCGCGCGTTCGTCGCATTCGTCGAGCGCACGCGGAGCGCGGCTTGAGCCGCTTCGTGCTGCTGCTGCGCAAGGATCTCGTGCTGCTCGCGCGCTCGCGGCCGCTGCTCGCAGTGCTGATCGTCTATCCCCTCGTGCTCTCGCTGCTGGTCGGCGGCCTGCTGGGCGGCCAGGGCGCCCGCCCGCGCGTCGCGTTCGTGAACGAGGACGACATCCCGAACGTCGTCCACATCGGCGACCGCTCCTTCGACTTCGGGCGCATCGTCCGCCAGGCCGGCAAGCGCGTGCAACTGGTGAACCTGACGCTGCCGCGCGCCCGCAAGGCGCTCGACGACGGCGACGTGGTTGCCGTGATCATCGTCCCTCGTGGCTTCATCGCGGAGCTGTCGTCGCTGATCGCCAGCCCGGAGGTCGAGCTGCTGACGAACCGCAACGCCTACGAGGAGCGCATCCTGCGCGAGACGCAGGCCTTCGTCTACACGCTCAACGGCGAGGTGCAGACGGAGTACATCCGCTCCAACAGCCACTTCCTCGACGTGCTCGTGAGCGGGGGCACTGCGCGCGCGCTGGGCCGCACGTACCACGTGCTCGGCCTGGACGCCACGCGCAAGCGCATCCAGGCCGTCGAGGCGGAGCTGTCATCCGACAGCCCCGCGCGGCCGCAACTGGACTCCATCACGGCCTTCGCCGGCCAGGCGTCGGCCGCGCTCGGCCTCGCCCACCAGGCGCTCGCGGCGACCGCGCACCCGATCGGACTCGTCCAGCACTCCACGAGGGGCCGCTCGTACCTCCTGGGTTCGCAGGTGCAGAGCTATGGCCTGGGCATCTCGCTGGCGTTCGTGACGCTGCTGCTCGGAGCCGCGGTGCTCACGCTGGAGCGCGACGAGAACGTGCTGGCCCGGCTGCTGCGCTCCGGAGCACGTCCGTCCCTGCTGCTCGCGGAGAAGATCGCCCTCTGCGCGATCGTCGGCTGCGCGCTCGGGTTGCTGCTCGCCCTCGGCTTCGGCGTCGCTGCGGAGATCTCATCGTCCGGGGCCGCCTGGACGCGCATCCCGCTGCTGCTCGTGCCACTCGCGGCCACGGGCGCGGCCTTCGGAGCGCTCGGCTGCGCCGTCGGCGCCGCCACACGCGATCTGCGCGCATCCTCACTCGTCGGCGTCGCCCTCGTCACGCCGATCGTGCTCGTGGGCCTCGTGCCGCGGCAGGTCTCGCCGCTGGCCGCCGACATCTCCGAGCTCCTGCCGTTCACGCCCGCGGCGCGCGCGTTCGGCGTCTCGCTGTTCGACGCAGCGCCGCTCTCGACGGCACTCGCGGCAAGCGGACACCTCCTGCTGCTGGCGGCCGCGCTGGGAGTCGCGTCGCTGGGGCTCTTCACGCGCTTTGCGCGCTGATGAGCGCTCCGCGCGGCTCGGGCGCGAGCGGCATGACATTCGCCTCGGGGAGGAGGGCGGAGACGCGCGCGGCGATCTCGTCGGCCTGCTCCGCGCGCACCCACAGCAGCGTGCCCGGCCCCGCCCCGGAGAGCGTGCAGCCGTAGGCGCCGAGCTCGGCCAGGTGCTCCTGGATGCTGCAGAACATCGGCGTCAGCGCTGCGCGGTCGGGCTGGTGCAGGCGGTCGTCGAGGGCAGGGGGCAGCGCGTCGAGATCGCCCGCCACGAGCGCGAGCACGAGCAGCGCGGTGCGTTGCAGGCTGTACACGGCGTCGGCCCGCGGCACGTCCGGCCGCAGGTGCTTGCGCGACTCGGTCGTGCACAGCTCGTGGTCGGGCAGAGCGAGGACGAACGCGAGCCCGGCCGGCGGCTCGATGCGGCGCAGGAGCGGCCGCTCGCCGTCGAGCGCCAGCGTGAACCCACCTGCGATCGCGGCCGCCACGTTGTCGGGATGGCCCTCGAGGGGGGCCGCCAGGGCGAGCAGCTCGTCGTCGCCGTGCGGCCGGCCCTGCAGCGCGAGGGCCGCCGCCAGCCCGGCCACGATCGCTGCGCTGGACGAGCCGGTGCCCGCCTGCAGCGGCACGGCGTTCTGCATCCGGAACGCGAGCCCGTCCAGCGGCTCGTCCCAGACCTGCGCGAACGAGCGCACGACCAGGTTCGTCGCATCGGCGGGGAGCGTCTCGGCGCCTGCACCGCTCACGCTCACCTCCAGCGGACCGTCTCGCCGCTCGACCTCCAGCGTGTTGCGCAGCGGGAGGGCGACGCCCAGGCAGTCGTAACCGGGCCCGAGGTTCGCGGAGGACGCCGGCACGCTCACGCTGATGCGTTTCACGACCGGAGTATGGTCGTGCTAGCGCGCGGTCAGCGTCACGGCGGACACGTGCCGCAGGCCCGCGAGGTCGAGGCCCGTGACGCGTACGGGCACCCGCCGCCCGCGCTTCACCGTCCCCGGCACGAGCGCAGTCCCGCGCCCCGCGACGGAGCAGCGGAACGGCACGGCCTTCGCGCCCGTGATGGTGGCGTTCACCGTGCCGGTGACGCTCGGGCTCGAGGGCAGGCATCCGACGGCCACGTTCAGGCCGCGCGGCGTTGCCCTGGCCGAGAGCGGGCGCGCGACCGGCGACGTCGTGACGACGAACGTGCGCTGCGCGGCATTGCCTGCCGCGTCGCTGACGATGACGGTCACGTGGAAGGCGCCCGCGCGCGTATAGGCGTGCCGCACGCTCGCTCCGTGCTCGCTCGTTCCGTCGCCGTAGCGCCAGGTGACGTCGACGATCGGCGACCAGGTGTCGGTCGCGCGCACCGAGAACGGTCCGAGCACGCCGATCCCGATCTTCTTGGGCTTGGCGAGGGCATCGACGCGCGGCAGTCCGTGGTCGGTGCCGGAAGCCACGACCACGTTGCCCTCGACCCAGAGCGCAATGGCTCCCAGCGCGCCCATCGCGAGCTGAGGCGAGCCGACCGGCTCCGCCAGGCCGGTGCGCACGCTCTGCAGCGTCCACGGCGTGGCGGCCGCGGGGCGCTCCAGCACGTCCGTCCCCGAGCGCTGTGCGGCACCCGTCCCCGTCGTCTCGGTGACGATCGCCGAGGCCGCAGTGGACGGCGCGAGCGCGAGGCTCTCGAGTGCCGTCGCCGAGCTCGGCAGCGGCGTTGAGGCGGCGGTCGCGATGCCGGCGGGTGTCCACTCGGCGG
>JALYLC010000540.1 GCA_030774435.1 Actinomycetota bacterium | reverse complement strand
CCCCCGCCGCCGCCCGCGACTCCGCCGGCGCCTCCGGCAACCCCGCCGGCGCCTCCCGTGACGGCCCCCTCGCCTCCGGTGACGACCACGGGGACGACAACGACGCCGACGACGCCCGCCAGGCCGGTCGTCAAGAAGAAGAAGCTCCCGCTCTGCCCCGCGAAGAAGCCCAAGCCGAAGTACCACATCGTCAACGGCAAGCGCGTGAAGGTGAAGCCCAAGGCCTGCCGGCCGCGCCCCAAGACTGCGGGCAAGAGCAAGTAGTGCTGCGACGGCCCGGTTACGTGCTCGGACTGGCGGCGGCGATCGTCAGCTTCGGCGTCCTCTCCAGCACGATCAGCAGCGGGGCGCTGCCCGCGAGCACGCTGCCGGTCTTCGGCGTCACGAACGGCAACGGCTCACGCGCGACGGTGGCGGAACTCGGCGACATCAACGGCGACGGCTTCGGGGACTACGCGATCGGACTGCCCTCGGCCGACGTCGGCGGCAGTGCCGACGCGGGCATCGTCTACGTCTTCCTCGGGCACGCGGGCGCCCTGCCGCCCACGCCCACGGCGCTCGACCCCGGCGCGGCCTCGTTCACGATCAGCGGCCACGCGGGCGAGATGCTCGGATTCTCGATCGTGGGCGACGACGTCAACGGCGACCACCTCAACGACATCGCGATCGGCGCCCCGATGGCCGGCGCCCCGAGCAAGGACGGCGGCGGCGCCGTCTACGTCATCTTCGGCTCGCACACGCCGGCGAACGTCTCGACGGCCTCGCTGTACGCCGGCGGCGGGCTTACGAACGACCCCGTCACGCCGGCCCCGCCCTCGCCGCTCGGCAGCCGCTACGACGGCTTCATGGTGAACTCCCACACCGGCACCTCGCTGGCCGCGCTGCCCGATCTGAACGGCGACGGCTTCCGCGACCTCGCCGTGGGCTCGTCGGACGCCGATCTCCACATCACGGGCGGTGGCGGCGTCGCGGTGCTCTATGGCAAGGCCCAGGGCGTGCACATCACGCTCAACGACCTCTGGGACCGCGGCTATCCGTACTTCTTCCACGTCGACTACCCGGCGCGCGACGGCACCCTGAACCAGCACGTCGGCGAGAGCGTGGCGCTCGTCGGCGACGTCACGGGCGACGGCTGGCCCGACATCGCCATCGGCGCGCCGCAGGCCGACTTCAACGGCCGCACCGACTCCGGCTCGGTCTGGATCATCAGCGGGCACCTCCCGCCGATCGACGCGGGCTGCACCGGGATGCTCGTCGACAACAGCTGCCCGTGGATCCGGCTCTACCAGCTGACGGCGGCCCAGGGCTATCGCATCGACGGCGCGGCGGCCGGCGACGGGCTCGGCTCCTCGATCGCGGGCGTCGGCGACCAGAACGGCGACGGCATTCCCGACATCGCGATCGGCGAGTCGGGCGCATCGCCCTTCGGCCGCTCCGGCGCCGGCGGGGTCGTCGTGGTGCCCGGCCAGCACAACATCACGCTCCGCAACCTCGCCACCGCGCCTCCGCTGCAGCGCTTCCATGGCGCGCAGCCGGGCGGCGGCCTGGGCGCGTCGCTGTCGGCCGCGGGCGACCTCGACGGCGACGGCCACATCGACATGCTCGCCGGCGCTCCGGGCGAGTCGTCCTTCGCGGGCGCCGCCTATCTCCTGCGCGGCGTGGCCGGAGCGACGTCCGATCTCGCGAACGCGACCTCGAAGATCGCGCCGGCCGGTGCGGGCGCACAGACGGGCAGCGGCGTGGCCGGGGGCCTCTCGCTCGACGGCGGCAATCTCGACGTGATGGTCTCGGCTCCGGGCGCGGCCGGCGGTGCCGGCGGAGCCTTCGTCGTCGGCGGCAGCGGCACCCCGATCCTGCCGAGCGGGATCCCACCCGTGCCGATCGCGCCGCCCCCGCCCGCGACCCCGCCGCCGGCCGCGCCCGCGACGACCACCACTGCGACGACCACGCTGAAGCCCTCCGCGGCGAAGCCGGCGGCCAAGCCGAAGAAGAAGCTGCCGCTCTGCCCGCTCAGGAAGCCCAAGCCGAAGTACCACAAGGTCAACGGCAAGCGCGTGAAGGTGAAGCCGAAGGCCTGCCGCCCGCTGAGCGCGAAGCAGAAGGCCAGGCTCATTGCGAAGGCCAGGGCCAAGGCGAAGGCCAAGGCGAAGTAGCTCGGCTGACCAGGCCCGCCGCCTAGAATCGGCGGCATGTCCGAGAACCCCTACGACCGCCCGTCTGATCCTGCCAAGCGCAACTCGGCGGTGATGACCGACGGTCCCGAGCGCGCGGCTGCGCGCGCGATGCTCAAGGCGATCGGCTTCACGGACGACGACATCGCCAAGCCATTCGTCGGCGTCGCGACGACCTGGATCGAGACGATGCCGTGCAACTTCAACCAGCGTGCGCTGGCGCAGAAGGTCAAGCAGGGCATCCGCGAGTCCGGTGGCACGCCGATCGAGTTCAACACGATCTCGGTCTCCGACGGCGTGACGATGGGTGTCGAGGGCATGCGCGGCTCGCTCGTCAGCCGCGAGGTCATCGCCGACTCGATCGAGCTCGCCACGCGCTCGCATCATCTCGACGGCCTGATCTGCCTGGTCGGCTGCGACAAGACGATCCCGGCCGCGGCCATGGCGCTCGCGCGCATGGACATCCCGGGGCTCGTGTTCTACAACGGCTCGATCGCGCCCGGCCGCTACGACGGCCACGACGTGACGATCCAGGACGTCTTCGAGGGCGTCGGCCGCTACCTGGGCGGCAGCATGACGGGCGCCGAGCTGCACGAGCTCGAGTCCGCGGCCTGCCCCGGCGCGGGCGCGTGCGGTGGCCAGTTCACCGCCAACACGATGGCGACGGCGCTCGACTTCCTCGGCATCAGCCCGGCGGCACTCTCGGGCATCCCGGCCACGCACGAGCGCAAGGCCGAGGCCGCCGTGGCCGCAGGGCGCCTGGTCATGGACGTCGTGCGGCGCGACCTGCGCCCCTCGCACCTGATCACACGCGCAGCGCTCGAGAACGCGGCGGCCTGCGTGGCCGCCACGGGGGGCTCCACCAACGGCGTCCTGCACCTGCTGGCGATCGCGCGCGAGCTCGGCATCGAGTTCGGCCTGGACGACTTCGAGCGCGTCGCAGCGCGCACGCCGATCGTCGCCAGCCTCAAGCCCGGAGGCCGCTTCGTGGCGACGGACATGTACGCGGCCGGCGGGATCGGCCTGGTCGCGCGCGAGCTCCAGAAGCGCGACCTCATCCACGCCGGCGCCCCGAGCGTCGACGGCGGAACGCTGGGCGACATGGCACAGCGAGCCGAGGAGGCGCCCGGCCAGGAGGTCGTCGTGTCGATCGAGCAGCCCATCAAGCCGAGCGGCGGCCTCGCGATCCTGTACGGCAACCTCGCCCCCGAGGGCTGCGTCGTCAAGCTCTCCGGCCACGAGCGCACCCACCATCGCGGCCCCGCGCGCGTGTTCGAGTCGGAGGAGGACTGCTTCGCGGCGGTCAAGGCGCGCACGCTGCGCGAG
The DNA here is from genome assembly GCA_030774435.1 of Actinomycetota bacterium. Taxonomy (GTDB): domain Bacteria; phylum Actinomycetota; class Thermoleophilia; order Gaiellales; family JALYLC01; genus JALYLC01. The sequence continues at coordinate 6,486 of JALYLC010000540.1, read as the reverse complement.
GGGGACGTCGTCTGCATCCGCTACGAGGGCCCGGCCGGCGGCCCGGGCATGCGCGAGATGCTGCACGTCACGGCCGCGATCGTCGGCGAGGGCCTCGGCGAGGATGTCGCGCTGATCACCGACGGGCGCTTCTCGGGCGCCACGCACGGCTTGATGGTCGGGCACGTGGCGCCGGAGGCTGCGCGCGGCGGTCCGCTCGCCGCCCTGCAGGAGGGTGACATCGTCACGGTCGACGTCGCGGCGCGCGAGCTGCGCGTGGATCTGTCCGACGACGAGCTGGCGGAGCGGATGCGCCACGTGCAGCGCCCTGCGCCGCGCTACACCACGGGCGTGTTCGCGAAATACGCGGCGCTCGTCTCCTCGGCCAGCGACGGGGCGGTCACCCGCCCCGGGCAGCAGTAAGAACCGGTTTCAAAAGTGGCGGGGCGTTCGGCCGTCTCGAATCGCCCGACCACGAACGCGACTTTTGAAACCGGTTCTAAGCGGCGCCTACTTCCTCGCGCGCACCGCGCCGGGCGGCGACTGGCTGCCCGCCTTGCGCCGGCCGGCCTGCTCGCGGATCACGCGCAGCAGGGTCTCCTCGTCGGCGGTGCGCAGGAACTCCGCCGCCGTCTCGTCGAGGTCGGTGATCTGGATCGCGACCAGGCGATCGCGCGAGTCGTACTCGCCGTTCGCCGTCGGCGAGAGCTCGCGCGTCTTGGCCACGCGCCCTTGCCGGAGGCGGACGTAGCCGGCGCGGGACACCGGGTCGTAGCGAAGGTCGAGCATGCAAACAGGATAGGCAATAGACCCGGCGAGCCAGTAACCGTGTGAGGGTCCTGTCCGAAACCCGCCCAAAACGCTCGAACCAGAACCCGGCGATCCAGTAACCGAGTGAGGGTCCTGGCGGAAACCCGCCAAAGACTCTCGAACCCACGCAGCGCCGCGCTAGGCCACCGCGCATACTGATCGATCGCGGTACCCGGCGAGCCAGTAACCGAGTGAGGGTCCTGGCGGGAAGCCAGCCCTCGACGCTCGAACCCGCGCCACGCCCGCTAGGCCACCGCACGTGCACAGGTATCACGGGGGCAGACCTCGGGGCACGGCACGAACGACCCTCCAGTCGTAGGAGGTCTGACCCCTGCAGCGAGGCTTGCACCCAAGGAAACGAGGGGCAACCTCCGCCCTGCACGAATCTGCAATGCACGTAACCGCGGCCCTGCAGCGCTCCGCCCTGCGGCATCCGCCCTGCACAAATCTGCACTGCACGTAACCGCAGCCCTGCGGCGCTCCGCCCGGCGCTACGACAACGGGTCGAGCAGCCGCGCGTCGTCGTTCTTCACCGAGTTCACGAGCATCGAGGCGTCGGCCGCATGCATGTGCTCCGGCGGATAGGGCTGCAGCAGCGCGAGTGCCTCCCCCACCGCCACCTCGCGGTCGAGCCAGGCGTCCTCCGACTCGCGCGGGAGGATCACGGGCATGCGGTCGTGAACGGGCGCGACCAGCCCGTTCGCCGTGGTGGTGATGATCGTGCAGGTGCGCAGCCATTCATCGGCCTCGGGGTCGCGCCAGCCCGTCCAGAGGCCGGCGAAGCCGAACGGCGCTCCGCCGTCGAGCGTGTAGCGCACGGGCCGCCGCTTGCCGTCCGGGTCGTGCCGCCACTCGTAGAAGCCGTCGGCCAGGATCAGGCAGCGGCCCTTCGCGAGCAGCGGGCGGTAGGCCGGCTTGTCGGCCAGGGACTCGGCGCGGGCGTTGATCATCCGCGCGCCGCCTTTCGCGTCCTTCGCCCAGTGCGGCACGAGGCCCCAGCGCGCGATCATCAGCTCGCGCCCGGCGCTGCGCTCGATCAGCGCGAGCACCGGATCGGTCGGAGCCACGTTGAAGCGCGGGGCGATGTCCTCGGGCAGCGCCACGTTGAAGCGCTCCGCCAGCAGCTGCGGATCGACGGCAACGGTGTAGCGGCCGCACATGCCGTCATTGTGCCGCCGCGCGCACCCGCGCCGCCGCGGCCAGCGCCCCCGTGCTCGCGGCCACGACGAAGGCGATCGCCACGACGTCGCGGAGGCTGAGGCCCTGACTGAGGGCCGCCGCGCCCACGAGCGCGGCCACCGCCGGGTGCATCGAGAGCAGGACACTGAACGTGCGCGCCGGCACGCGGCGCATCGCGTACATCTCGATCGCGTAGGGGATCGCGGTGCCGAGCAGACCGAGCAGCGCACAGAGCCCGATCACGTTGGGGTCGAGCAACGCTCCGCGCGCGCTCGCGAGGCCGGGGCCCGCCAGCAGCACCGCCGAGACGGCACACGCGGGAGCCAGGCCGGCGGCCCCGACCGTTGCCTGCGCGAGGCGCCGGCCGAGCACGATGTAGAAGGCCCAGAACCCGCCGGCCGCGACGATGAAGACGAGGCCTCCGAGTTGCGCCTCCGCGAAGCCCTGGCCGAGCAGAACGACGCCCGCCACCGCCAGCGCGACCCAGATGAGGTCGCTGCGCCGATGCGACGTCACGACCGCGACGGCGATCGGCCCCCAGAATTCGATCGTCACCGCGGCACCCAGCGGCAGCCGTGCAATGGCCTCGTAGAAGCACGCGTTCATGCACGCCATGACGATCCCGCACGGCAGCGCGACGCGCCAGGCGGCGCGCGTGCGCGGGAGCGAGCGCACGACCAGGACGAGGATCACGGCTCCGAAGACCGACCGCAGGAACGTGACGCCGAGCGGGGTCGCGCGACTGAATGCGTGCACCGCGACGGCGCCGCCGAGTTGCACCGAGAGCGAGCCCGCGATCATCGCGAGCGGCGCGGGCAGCGCGGGCAGGCGCGCACCGCGCACGACCTGCGCCGGGCTCGACATGACCTCGAAGATAGCCGCAGAGGCTCGCGGGCCGTTGCACCCCCTACGCTGTCGCGCGTGACGACGTACGGTCTCACCTCGGCCGAGGCGGCGCGCCGGCTCGAGGAGCGACCGGCACACCCCGCGGCCAGCAGCCTCACCTACTGGGCGATCGTCCGGCGCAACCTGCTCACGCTGTTCAACTTCGTGCTCGCGGCCTGCGCGGTCGCGCTGATCGCGACGGGCCAGCTCGCGGATCTTCTGTTCGCGGGCGTGCTGATCGTGAACTCCGGTATCGGCATCGTGCAGGAGGTGCGGGCGAAGCGAGCGCTCGACCGGCTGGCGCTGCTCGCCGCTCCGCGCGCACGCGTCCTGCGCGACGGCGCCGAGCGCGAGGTGAGCGTCGACGACGTGGTCGCCGGCGATGCCATCGTGCTCCGGCCCGGCGACCAGGTCGTTGCCGACGGCCGCCTGCTCGAGGCCCGCGGCCTGCAGGTCGACGAGTCGATCCTGACGGGCGAGTCGGATCCCGACGCCCGCCGTGCCGGCGACAGCCTGCAGTCGGGATCGTTCTGCGTCGCCGGCAGTGGCATCTACGAGGCCGAGCGCGTGGGCGCCGATGCCTATGCCAACGAGCTCACCGGAGTCGCGCGCGAGGACCGGCGCGAGCTCTCGCCGCTGCAGCTCTCGATCAACCGGCTGCTGCGCCTGATGGTGGCGCTCATGATCCCCATCTCCGCGCTGCTCCTGTACGCGCTGCACGTGCACGCCGTGCCGACGCGGGAGGCGGTCTCGACTGCCGTCGCGGGCATCGTCTCGCTCGTCCCGGAGGGCCTCGTGCTGCTGGCGAGCCTCGTATTCGCCGTGGCGGCGGCTCGCGTCGGGCGGCGCGGCGCGCTCGTGCAGCGGCTGCCCGCGGTCGAGGCGCTGGCCGGCCTCGACATCGTCTGCCTCGACAAGACCGGCACGCTGACCGACGGCACGCTCGCGGTCGAGGAGATCCTGCCCGTGTCCAGCGCCGACGGGCGCGAGGTGCACGCGCTGCTCGCGATGTACTCAGCGAGCCTGGGCAGCCGCAACCCGACGGCGGATGCGCTGCACGACAAGCTCGCCGGCTCGCCGCGGCCCGTGACGCTCGAGGTGCCGTTCTCGTCGCGCTGGAAGTGGAGCGGCATCGCGTTCGGCGACGGCACGGAGCTCGTCCTGGGCGCGCCCGAGGTCATCGTGCGGCCCGAGGCCGACCCCGCGCTCGCCCACGAGGTCGGCGCCCGGCAGGATCGCCGCCTGCGCGTGCTGCTGTTCGCGCGCACCGCCGGCCTGGCAGAGCCTGAAGGCGACGGGGAGCCGCGGCTTCCCTCCCTGACGCCGCTCGCCCTCGTGGCGCTGAGCGAGCGCATGCGCCCGGACGCGGCCACCACCGTCGCCTACCTGCACCGCACGGGCGTGCACGTGAAGATCATCTCGGGCGACGGCCCGGCGACCGTGGCGGCCGTTGCGCGCGCGGCCGGCATCGAGACCGACGGCCGCGTCACGACGGGCGCCGAGTTGCCCCAGGACGCCGGCGCGCTGCGCCGAAGCGCCAACGACAACGCCGTCTTCGCCCGCGTGCAACCGGAGGACAAGCGCCAGCTCGTGGCGGCGCTGCGCCGCGGCGGCCGGCGCGTCGGCATGATCGGAGACGGCGTCAACGACGTCCCGGCGCTCAAGGAGTGCGATGTGGCGATCGCGCTCGGCTCGGGCAGCCAGCTCGCCAAGGGCGTGTCCGACGTCGTGCTCGTGCGCGAGAGCTTCGAGTCGATCCCGTTCGCAATCGAGGAGGGTCGCAAGATCCTGCGCAACGTCCAGCGCGTGGCCAAGCTGTTCGTCGCGAAGTCGGTGTTCGCAGCGGTGCTCATCCTGACCGTCGGCGTGGGCGGCGGCACGTATCCGTTCCTGCCCCGCCAGCTCTCGCTCGCAGCGGCGTTCACGGTCGGCATCCCGGCCTTCTTCCTCGCGCTCGCGCCCGCTGCGCAGGCTCCGCCCAAGCCGTTCCTCCGCGACGTGGCCGAGTTCGCCATTCCCGCCGGGCTGATCCTGGGGGTGGCGGTCCTGCTCGGACACGGGCTCGTGCACACCTCGATCGGCCGCTCCGCGGCCGAATCTCAGACGACGTCGCTGACGATCCTCGTCTTCGTCGGCCTCTATCTCGTGCTCGTGCTCGAGTCGGGCAGCATGCGGCGCTCGCGCCTGCGCGGGGCGCTCGTCCCCGCGCTCGTAGGCGCGCTCGGCATCGGCTATCTGGTCATCCTCTCGTTCGCCTCGACGCGCAGCGCGTTCGCACTCGGGACGCCGTCGGGCCTCCCCGTCGTCGTCAGCGTCATCTGCACGACGTTCGCGATCGGTGCGCTCGGCGTCCTCGGCCTGTCGCTGACCCGGCCCGGCGGCGAGCAGGTGCAGGTCGTGCGCTTCTGGCGACGCGGGGCACGAGCGGGCTGAGAAGCCGAAGGAGTGTGCGATAATCGGCGCTTCCGGGGTGTGGCGCAGCCTGGTAGCGCGCTCCGTTCGGGTCGGAGAGGTCCCCAGTTCGAATCTGGGCACCCCGATGCGCTGCCGGGGCCGCAGCGCGGCCCCGGCAGCTGAGCACGCCTAGCCTAGACTTGCGCCGGTGAGCGCAGCCCGCGACGAGATCCTCGACTTCCTCGCCGCCGAGCTCGAGACGAACCGCTACCGCGACTACGCGCCGATCGGCATGCAGGTGATCGGCGCCGACCGCGTCGAGCGCGTGGCTTCGGCCGTCTCGTCGACGCTCGAGGTCTTCGACCGCGCCTCGGTCGAGGGCGCGCAACTGCTGCTCGTGCACCACGGCATGTTCTGGGACAACGAGCCGCGCGCCATCGGCGCCTACATGCGCCGGCGGCTGGAGCGGCTGTTCGCCGCCGACATCACGCTGGCGGCCTACCACCTGCCGCTGGATGGGCATCCCCGCATCGGCAACAACGCGCGTCTGGCCGAGGAGTTGCGACTGCGCGTGGACGGCTGGTTCTCGGAGCACGGCGGAATCCCACTCGCGGTGCACGGGGCGCTCCCCGCCGCGGTGCCGCTGCAGGTGCTGGCCGAGCGCGTCTCCGAGATCGTCAGCCGTGTGCCGATCGCGTTCCCGGGCGGGCCCGAGCGCGTGCGCACGCTGGCCATCTGCTCCGGCCGCCCTGGCGGGATCGCCCTGGAGGCGGCTGCGCTCGGCGCCGACGCCCTGCTCACGGGGGAGCCGCAGGAGGATTTCCGTGCGGTCGCGCGCGAGCTCGGGATGTCGATCCTGTGCGCCGGCCACCACGCGACGGAGACACTCGGGGTGCGCGCGGCAGGCGACCTGCTGAGTGAGCGCTTCGGCGTCGAGCACGTCTTCCTCGACGCTCCCAACCCGGTCTGAGAATTTAGATCTGTTGCCTAACTTTTTCGAACTGCTGTCTTTTTTCACGGCGCCGGGTCTTGCCGACATCCGCGCAGGGCGCTAGACTCTCGGCATGGGAGGGAGTGTCTACCGATGGTGACCGCTTCGGAAGCCGCTACCTGACCTGCAGAGCCCACCAAGGCGTAGCCTGGTGGGCTTTGTCGTTGAAGGGCCCATGTGCAACGTGCAAGGAGTCGCGAACCATGCCGAACCACCTCACGCCCGAAGAGCTATCTCGTGAGTTCGGG
>JALYLC010000539.1 GCA_030774435.1 Actinomycetota bacterium | reverse complement strand
CGTTGGGGCCACGCGCTCGGCGAGCGCTGTGCGCTTCGCGGGCCTCATCGCGGCCGCCGCGCGACGGCGCCGGGTCGGGGGTGCGCTCCTCGTCTCGGGGTCAGCGTGCAGCATCGCGCTGACGGCGCGGGCGGCCCGCGGCTGAACCGCCGCTACCGAAGCCGGGCGCGGTCTACCCGTCGCCGGTATACCCGAGGCGCGTTCCACGCAGGATCCGCGACCCCGCGGTCCGGAAGTACCTTCGCCCGGTCTCGCGCTCGTCTGCCGCGACCATGCGCTCGAGCACGAGCGCCTGGGTGATCCCGACGAGCACGCAACCACCGGTGACGCGCACCGCCGCATCCCAGCCGAGAAGTAATCCAGCCGCCGCAGCCAGCGCGACGACGATCAGGGGCAGCAACCAGACCGGCGTCGGCTCGCCCGAACCGAGGTCGCGTTGCGAGTGCGGCTCGCTGGCGGTGACCGCGTGACGGACCGAGCGCGGGCCAAGCCAAGCGAGCAGGAGCGCCACGACCGCAAGCTGGCCGCCGGTGTTCAGGGGGTCGCGCTTCGCTTCGGCGCTGAGGGCGAGCAAGCCGATCGTGCCGATAGCGCCTGACAGTGCGAGGGCTAGCCCCTCAATTCGTAGGCGCTGGCGATAGGTCGGAGGCACCGGGGCGAGTGTATTGGGGCTAGGCTCCGCCTCATGCGCCGAGCCATCACGGTCGGTTCGGGTATCGGCGGCGCGGCGCTCGCCTACGCGCTCGTCGTGCGCGGCGCGGTGACACTCGATCTCGGGTTCGGCCGTCGCCTGCGCCCGCTCGGACCGCTGCGCGTGAACATCGCCGCGCCCCGCGAAACCGTCTTCGACGTCATCGCCGCGCCCTACCTGGGAAGGACGCCGCGAGCAATGGGCGCGAAGCTCGAGGTGCTCGAACGCGAATCCGACATGGTCCTCGCGGCGCACTTCACGCCTCTCGGCCTTGGGTTGACCGCCAAAACCGTAGAGACGGTCCGATTTAAGCGACCGGAGCGGGTGGCCTTTCGGCTTCTTCGCGGGCCGGTTCCGCACGTGCTCGAGACGTTCGAGCTTCGCGAGGCACACGGTGATACGGAGGTCGAGTACAAGGGTGAGCTCGGCACCGACCTCTGGGGGGTCGGGAGGTTGTGGGGAACGGTTGTTGCACGGCCGTGGGAGCGGGCCGTAGCCGCGTCGCTTTCAGACATCAGAGCGGAGGCAGAACGGCGCGTCGGCGTCAGCCCGCCTGCGACTTAGCTGTCCTCGGCGACCGCTCCAGCGCGGGGCGGGGCTTGAGCCCGCGACCCCAGGTTATGAGCGCCGTGGATTCACCGAGTCGGCGCTAGGACGCCCGAGCAGCTAGTCGGGTTCGCGAGCACCCTCTCGCCGGGTTTGCCTCGAACCCCCCCCTGCCCCCAAGGTGGCTAGCTTCGTGGACCCCGACCTCGCGCGCTGTCCAACGAGGTTTAAACGTGATGGATGACGCGGGCCCGCTCCGCAAGGGAAGCGGTAGCGCGAGCCGGCGCTGCTGCGTTTCGCGCAAAGCAACAGTCTGCGGCCGGTCGCTCGAGGCATCGCTCGCTGCCCGCTGGAGGGGAAAGCGGCTGGGGGCGCGTGTGCGGGTCCGGCCGCTCAATGACGGGGCCGCCAGACCGTCTCGGATCTTCAGATCAACCGCCTGCGGCAGGCAGTCCATAGAGGGCTAGCGCGAGATATAGCGCGCCAAGCGCAGCAACGATTAGGGCATGAAAGACCTCGTGGTAGGCGAAGACGCCCGGCCAGGGGTTGGGACGTCGAAGCGCGTAGGCGGCCCCACCTGCGGCACTCAAGGCGCCGGCCAGGAGAATCAAAGAGATGCCAGCCGGTCCCAATCGCTCGATCAGCTGGGGAAGGACCGGCAGCGAAAGCAGCGCCACCGCAGCGTAGGCGGTGGCGGTGAGTGGCTTGGGCACGTCGATCCACAGCAGATTCAGTGCGACCCCCAGCAGTGCCGCTCCCCACATCGCGGCGAGGATCAGCTGGGCCAGGGTGCCGTGAAGAATGAGCAGCGCGAAAGCGCTGTAGCTGGCTGCGATCAAGACCAAAATCATCGAGTGATCCAGCCTTCGCATCCGACGCCGCGCCCCGGGTGACCACGTCACCCGGTGATAGAGCGCGCTGATGCCTAGCAGGGCCGAGGCCGCTGCCGCGTAGATCCCCGCCGCTCCCGCGGCGCGGAGCGTCGGCGCCAAAAGCACAAGAGCCGCTCCGACCGGCAAGGAGAGGAAAAACGCGTACTGGTGGATCACGCCACGCAGGCGCGGCCTTGGTTGGCCGCCGGCAAGCCGGGGGTCTGCTGAAGGGGTCAGTGCGGTCATCGTGGCAGGGAGGTGCACGCAGCGCAGCTGCGTGGGAAGACGCGCAGGGCACCGCCTGGGTGCCAAGCCATCAAAGATGGGTCGTTGACCGCACCCAGCGCCCACTGAGATCTGCCG
>JALYLC010000538.1 GCA_030774435.1 Actinomycetota bacterium | reverse complement strand
GGACGGAGCCTCCGCCACGACTACTTGACGAGCACTTTGGTCGGGATCTTGACCGTGCCGGCCTTCATCTTGACGACCAGGGCGGCGATCTTGGCCTTCATGCCCGCGGGGACGGCGCCGTTGATGCCCTGGATGCCGGCGCCCCGCTCGGTGATGCCGAGCACGAGGTCGGTGCCGCCCCTGAATTTGCCGCCGACGGCCTGGCCGACGACGTCGACGACGGAGACGTCGACGCCCTTCGTGGCCGAGGCGAGCAGCTGCTTGGAGCCGACCTGCAGTGCCTGGTTGGTGTCGACGCCGATGCCCCAGAGGCCCTTGTCGCGCGCCGCATTGATGGCGCCGAGGCCGCACTGGCCCGCGACCTGGAAGATGATGTCCGAGCCCTGCGCGATCTGCTGCTGGGCGAGGCCCTGGCACTTGTCCTGGGCGCTGAAGTCGCCGGAGTAGCCGTTGAGCAGCTTCACGCTCGGATCGGCCGCGCGGGCGCCGGCCTGGAAGCCGGCGATGTAGCGGTCGACCGGCGGGATCGAGATGCCGCCGACGGTCGAGACGACGTTCTGGGAGTTCAGGCCCTTGGCCTTCGTCTTCTCGAACAGGCCCGCGAGGTAGCCGACCAGATACCCGGCCTCCTGCTCCTTGTACTGGATGCCCTCGACGTTCTTGAGGCCCTTGAGCGCCTTCGCGGTCACGGTGTCGTCGATGATCGCGAATTTCACTTTCGGGAACTTCTTGGCGACCTGCCCGACGGCCTGCTCCTCGAGGAAGCCGACGGCGATGACGAGGTCATACCCCTTGAGGGCGTACTTCGTGATGTTCGGGACGTAGTCGTTGTTCGACTTCGAGACCGTCACATCGCCCTGGATGCCGTACTTCTTCTCGGCCTGCTTCATGCCCTGGCCGGCCAGGAAGTTGAACGACTTGTCGCCGAGCCCGGCGATGTCGGTCACGAGGCCGACCTTGAGGCCCGCGGCCGGCTTTGACTGCTTCGCTGTGGCAGTCGTCGTGGCGATCGCGATGATGGCCACGACGGCGAGCAGCATCGCGGCGAGACGCTTGTTGGTATTCAGTGGAACTCCTCCTCGAACGTGGACGGGGCGCATGCTACGGGACGTGCGAATGGCCCGCATAGTTAGCGCCGCCCGCACGGGCGCAGGCGTCCACGGTCATCGTTTACCTCCTCCGTGCAGGCCCACGCCCGGCGTGCAAGAATCGCCGCTTCCCGATGCGGCCACTGCCCCGAGGAGAGACCCGATGAGACGCCCGTTGCTCGCAGCGCTCGCCTGCGCGATCACGCTCAGCGCACTCGCGACAGGTACCGGGACGGCTCCCGCCGCCGACCACAAGCCGGTCACGATCACGTTCTGGAGTGCCTACACGACCCGCGAGCTGCACGACTACCAGCTGGCCTTCGTCGGCTTCCACAAGAAGTACCCGTGGATCACGGTCAAGGGCACGGGCAACATCCAGGACGACAAGATCATCGCCGCGATCAACGGCGGCAACGCCCCGGATGCCCTGCTCTCCTTCTCGCCCAACAACACGGGCAAGTTCTGCTCCTCGGGCGCCTGGCAGAACCTCAACGACCGCATCAAGAAGGACAAGTTCGACCTCTCCGTCTTCCCGAAGGTCGCGCTCTCCTACTCGGGCTACAAGGGCGTGCAGTGCTCGCTGCCGGCTCTGGCCGACGCCTACGGGCTCTACATGAACACGGCGATGCTGAAGGCGGCCGGCCTCACGCAGCCGCCCAAGACGCTCTCCGAGCTCACGGCGATGGCCAAGAAGCTGACCGTCCGCAACGCCGACGGCTCGCTCAAGCGCGTCGGCCTCAACCCGCTCTTCGGCCACTACGAGACCTTCGCCGACGGCCTGCGCGGAGCCTACGGCGCGCCCTGGTTCGACTCGAGCGGCCAGCCGGTGCTCTCCAAGGACCCGCGCTGGGCCGCCCTGCTCAAATGGCAGAAGTCGCTCGTCGACTGGTACGGCTACGACAAGCTGCGCAAGTTCACGGCCGCCTCGGCGGACGAGTTCGGATCGTCCAACGACTTCGAGATCGGCCGCGTCGCGATGCAGTACGACGGCGAGTGGCGCACCGCCTTCATCAAGGCGGAGCACCCGGAGCTCAAGTACACGACGGCGCCGTTCCCCGCGGCTGACAGCCAGCCGGCGCAGTACGGCTCGGGACCGATCGCCGGAGACATCGTCGCCATCCCCAAGGGCTCCAAGCACCCGGACGAGGCCTGGCTGCTGATCAAGTACCTCGCGAGCGACACCGACGCCGTCGTGGGGCTCTCCAACCGGCTCAGGAACCTGCCCACCACGAGGGCCGCCAATACGTCGCCGAAGCTCTCGAAGGACTCGCACTTCGCGCCGTTCTTCAAGATCTTCACGAACCCCAAGAGCGAGTTCAACCCGCTGACGCCGATCGGGCAGCAGTACGGCGACACGTTCCAGGCGTTCGCGACGAAGTGGCAGGCCGGGCAGGTGAAGGACCTCGCCAAGGGGCTGCAGGGGCTCGACAAGCAGATCTCGAGTGAGTTGAAGCAGGCCTCGGCAGGCAGCGCACCCTAGCCGTGGCGGCAACCGCGCTCTCGCCTGCGGCGGCGCACCGCCGCAGGCGTAGGCGGACGCGCACCTACGGGCTCGCGCTCCTGTTCCTGTCGCCCTGGATCGTCGGGTTCCTGCTGTTCCTGCTCTACCCGATGGTGGCGAGCCTCTACTTCTCGTTCACCCACTACGACCTGCTCAGCTCGCCGCGCTGGATCGGGCTCGCGAACTACAGGTACATGGTCGAGAACGACCCGTTCTTCTGGCAGGCCGTCCAGAACACGGCCTGGATGGTGGTCATCGGCCTCCCGCTGCGCCTCTTCTGGGCGCTCCTGACCGCGACGCTGCTGACCCAGCGCGTGAGCGGCCAGCGCTTCTACCGCACGCTCTACTACCTGCCGACGATGGTGCCGCCAGTGGCGGCCGCACTCGCGTTCACGTATCTCCTCAACCCCGATCTGGGGCCGGTCAACGGGCTGCTGGCCCACGTCGGCATCGGAGGGCCCCTCTGGTTCTTCGACCCGTCCTGGTCGAAGCCCGCGCTCGTGCTGCTGTCGCTGTGGGGCGCCGGCGACGCGATGATCGTCTACCTCGCCGGCCTGCTCGACGTGCCCAAGACGCAGCTCGAGGCAGCCAGGATCGACGGGGCGAACGCCCTGCGCCGCTACTGGCACGTGACGCTGCCCTCGATCTCCCCGGTGATCTTCTTCACGCTCGTCACCGGGCTGATCTGGACGTTCCAGACGTTCACCGAGGCCTACGTCGCGGGCAACACGACCTCGGGCCAGAAGGACACGCTCGGAGAGCCGCAGGGCTCGCTGCTCTTCTACGCCATCTGGCTCTACCAGCAGGGCTTCCGCTACTTCAACATGGGCTACGCCTCGGCCATGGCCTGGGTGCTGTTCGGGGCGACGATGCTCTGCACGCTGGTGCTGATCAAGAGCTCCGAGCGCTGGGTGCACGTGGAGGGCAACCAGTGAGCGCGATCGCCGCGCGACAGCGCGCGCGCCGCCAGCGCATGCTGCAGGGCATTGCCCGCCACGCCGTGCTGATCGGCGTCGGCGTCGTGTTCGTCTCGCCCTTCGTGTTCGTGATCTTCACGGCGCTGATGACGCGCGACCAGGCGCTCACGCGCGCGATCTGGCCGCATCCGTTCCGCTTCTCGAACTTCTACGACGTGCTCAGCCAGCAACCGCTACTGCGCTGGACCTGGAACACGTTCCTGGTCTCGTTCCTCTCCTCGATCGGCGTCGTGCTGAGCTGCGCCCCGCCCGCCTACGCGCTCGCGCGCATGCGCTTCCGCGGCCGCAACGCCGTGTTCCTGCTCGTGCTGTCCACGATGATGCTGCCGATCCAGGTCACGATTATCCCGCTCTACGTGCTGTTCTCGCACCTCGGCTGGATCGGCTCGCTGAAGCCGTTGATCATCCCGGGCTTCTTCGGCGACGCGTTCTCGATCTTCCTGCTCCGGCAGTTCTTCATGACCATCCCGAGCGCCCTGACCGACGCCGCGCGCGTGGACGGCGCCAGCGAGCTGCGGCTGCTCCTGCGCGTGGTCGTGCCGCTCGCCAAGCCCGCGCTCGTCGCGGTCTTCCTGTTCAACTTCCTCTACTGCTGGAACGACCTCTTCGCGCCACTGCTCTACGTCGGCGCCGATCCGGCCTCGTACACCGTCTCGCTGGGGCTGTCGGAGTTCCGCTCCTCGCGCCACGTCGACTACGAGCTGATGATGGCCGCCTGCGTGCTCTTCACCCTGCCCGTCACGCTGCTCTTCTTCCTCGCCCAGCGCGCGTTCGTGGAGGGAGTGACCGTCACCGGCGTCAAGGGCTGACGCCGATGCATATAAAGGGGTCAGACCCCTTTATATGCATCGGCGGTGTCGGCCCGCTCCTATGCTGGCCGGGTGTTCGTCAACACCATGCCGCGCTACGAGGTGCTGTCGGAGGAGTCGATGGCCGTCCTCGAGGAGGGCTGGCGGACGATCGTCCGCGACATCGGCATCGAGTTCCAGTGGGAGCCCGCGCTCGAGCTGTTCCGAGCGGCCGGCCAGACGGTCGAGGGCGAGCTCGTCAAGCTCGATCCCGACTTCGTGCTCGAGCAGGTCGCCAAGGCGCCGAGCGAGTTCGGCATCACGGCGCGCAACCCGGAGCGCAGCCGTCGCTTCGGTGGCGACAACATGCTCTTCTGCAGCGTCCAGAGCGCGCCCTTCGTGAGCGAGGGCGACCGCCGCGGCGACGGCACCTTCGACGACTACCGCCGCCTCGTGCGGCTGACGCACATGATCGACGAGCTCGACACGGCCGGCTACCCGATCTGCGAGGCGGGCGATCTCCCGATCGACTCGCGGCATCTGCAGATGCTGCTGACGCTCTACACCGACAGCGACAAGCCGCTCGGGACGGCGCAGTTCAACCCCGTCGGCGCCGGCGACTCGATCGCAATGGCCGAGCTGGCCTTCGGCCGCGAGGCGCTGGAGCGCGAGCCGCACATGTTCGGCGTCGCCAACGCGAACTCGCCGCTGCGGTTCGACGAGCGCATGATCGGCTCGCTGATGCTGCTCGCCGAGGCGCGCCAGATCGTCGTCGTGACGCCGTTCATCCTCATGGGCGCCATGGGCCCGGTCTCGATCCCCGCCGCACTCGCCCAGCAGATCGCCGAGCAGCTTTCCGGCATCTGCCTCGCGCAGCTCGTGCGCCCGGGCGCGCCCGTCGTGATGGGCTCGTTCATCTCGCACACAGACATGCAGTCGGGCTCGCCCGGCTTCGGCGGCCCCGAGGCGGCCATCGGCCTGCTCGCCTCCGGGCAGATCGCGCGGCGCTTCGGCCTGCCATGGCGTGCGGGCGGTGGCGCCCTGACCTCGAGCCAGTCGGTCGACGCGCAGGCTGCGTTCGAGGGCCTCAACACGATGCTGCCCGCGTTCCTGGCGGGCGCCAACCTGCTGCTGCACACGTGCGGCTGGCTGGAGTCGGGTCTCGTCGCGTCGTACGAGAAATTCGTGCTCGACATCGAGATCGTGCGCATCCTGCAGCACCAGTTCAGCCCGCTCGAGTTCACCCGCGAGCAGCTCGTGCCGGACGCCTTCGCCGAGGCCGGCCACGGCGGGCACTTCTTCGGCACCACGCACACGCTGGAGAACTTCCGCAACTGCTTCTATCGGCCGCTGCTGTTCTCGACCGAGAACTACGAGCGCTGGGCCTCGCGCGGCGGCCTGGACGCGACCGCGCGGGCGCGCGACCGCCTCGCGGTGCTCGAGGCGAGCTACGAGCCGCCGGCGCCGCTCGACGACGACGTACGCGGGCGCCTCGCGGAGTATGTGACACGACGCCAGAAGGAGCTCGGGGACTAGTCTGGCTTTCGGGCGGCTCGCGCCGGCGGCGCGACGAGCTCGTAGCTGTCTTGAATGAGCTGCCTCACCTGCTCGTCCGTGGCGTCCGAGTTCAGCGTGATCGTGATCCAGTGCCGCTTGTTGAGGTGGTAGCCCTCGACGATCGCGACACCGGCGCCTGGTGGCAGCAACCGGATACGGCCCCAAGCGCCTCGCGCGCATTGGTCGCATGCAGGCGGTGCTCGCAGCCGGGCGCGGCGAGAGTTGGGCGCGCACTGCATGCGAGTTCGGCTTTCACGACGAGTCGCACATGATCAACGACATCCGAGCCCTCGCGCAAGCCACTCCGCAGAGGCTGGTCGGCGCGCGCGCCGCTGAGCCTACTTCTGCTCGAACGACTCGAAGTTGAGCGACCACGACTCGGTCGGGTCGGCGCCCCCGCTCGCGGTGGTGTAGCTGCTGATCATGGCGCCCCTGAGCGTGAGCGACATGCTGGGCATGACGATCTCGACCGTCGCCGGCTTGCCGGCGGTCAGGGCGCGCGCCAGCTTCGGTGAATGCTCGCCGACCCTCGAGACGAGGGTGATGTCCCGGATGAAGGGGCCCTTGCTCGAACCACCGCCGGAGGGCCCAGCGGCTGTGGATCTCCTGGGCTCGCCAAAGCTGACGGAGAGCACCGGGATCGTGCCGATCTCGGGCACGATCGCCAGACCGGCGGAGTCGGACTTCTCGTCCTTGGCGGTGTCCGGATCGCGGGCCAGGCGAGCGCTGACCGAGTGGTTGCCCGCGCTGCGCTGGAGCGCGAGCACGCGGGCGGCGCCCCCGGCCTGCCGCGGCAAGCTGTCAGGCCGATCCCGAACGAGCTCCTCCGGATTCCGCAGAGTCCGGGGTTGGTCGCGGCTCGCCATGACGCCGCCGAGATTACACCTCAGCCGGCGCGGCTGGCCCAGGCGTCGAGCTCGACGCGCAGTGACGGGCCGGCCAGCCCAGCGACCCAGATCGCCGTCATGCACGGCCGGTGGGCCCCGAGCCTCGCCGCGACCAGCCCGCGCCGCGCGTCGTTGTCCCACTCGCCCACCAGGTACACGACCAGCTTCACGAGATCTCCGAGCTCCATGCCGGCCGCCTCGAGGTTGCGCTCGACGTTGTCGAGCGCGACGCCGAGCTGCTCGATCGGATCGTCGGGCACGTGCCCGTCGGCCGTCATGCCGACCTGCCCGGAGATCACGAGCTGGCGCTCACCGCCGCTGATCTCGATCTGATGCGTATACGCCGCAAGCGGCGGATGGACGGTCGAAGGATCGCGAGAAGTCTTCATGCCGTCACGCTAGACGACGATGCATAAATCGGGGTCTGACCCCGATTTATGCGGACCGCTTGGTTCTAGACGCTATGGCCTGTAGTGCCGGGGTTGTGGTTGGCGGCCAGGTCCTGTTGAGTCCTCTCGCGGGTTTGTCTGGCCGGAGATTCGGCCTCCGGCTGACCGCAGATGTGAGGAGGACCTGGCCGTGGCTGTCACGATGACATGGGTGGGGCTCGACGTCCATGCCCGTTCGGTGGAAGCGAGCGTGGTCGACTCCGTGACGGGTGAGCTCAGGCGCCGTCGCGTGTCGGGCTCGGAGGTCGGCCCGCTGGTCGACTGGCTGGAGGCGCTGCCGGGGCCGGTGCGGGCCTGTTACGAGGCCGGTCCGACCGGGTACGGCCTGGCGCGCGCTGCGCGGGAGGCAGGGATCGCGATGGAGGTGATCGCACCGTCGAAGACGCCGCGCCGGCCGGGCGAGCGGATCAAGACCGATCGACGCGATGCAGAGCATCTCGTGCGTCAGCTGATGGCAGGCGGGCTCACGGCGATCCGGGTGCCGACACTCAGCGAGGAGGCCGCGCGTGATGTGATGCGTGCCCGTGAGCAAGTGCGGCGCGATCTCATGCGCGCCCGCCATCGTGTCTCCAAGCTGCTCCTGCGTCACGGCCGCGTGTACGCCAAGGCGGCGGGGACGTGGACGCAGGCCCACCGCCAATGGCTCGCCCAGCAGCGCTTCGACGAGCCGCACTTGGATCTCGTCTACATCGACGCGCTGGCCGCGGTGGACGGCCTGATCGCGCGCCGCGACGCGCTCTCTGAGCGGCTCTCGCGGATCGCGCAGTCCGACGAGTTCTGGCCGATCGTCTCGCGGCTGCGCGCGTTCCGCGGCGTCGACACCTTGACGGCGCTGGGCGTGCATCTCGAGATCGGCGACTGGAGCCGCTTCGAGCGCGCCTCCGATGTCGGCGCCTACGTCGGACTGGTGCCGACGCTCGAGCAGTCCGGCGAGCACTCGATCAGCGGCGGGATCACCAAGACCGGCTCGCAGTACGCACGTCGGCTGCTGATCGAGGCGGCCTGGCATTACACGAGCCCACCCCGCATCGGCGTCACGCTGACCAACCGCCAGCAGGGCCTGCCCGGCCACGTCCTGCAGATCGCCTGGCGCGCGCAGCACCGTCTCTACCGCATGCACACCAGCATGCGCGAGCGCGGCAAGCATCCCAACATCGCAAACGCTGCACGCGCGCGCCAGCTCGCCTGCTTCCTCTGGGCAGCCGCCACCGCGCCATAGGACTGCGCGCATCCGTCCTGCGTGAGGGGTGGGCGTTGAGCACCGGGAACGCCGGCACGCACGAGTCTTCTATGGGCAGCCAAGCTCTGGCGGCGATGCCCGACCCTAGACTGCGCCCGCCGGCGACGAAACCAGCGCCATGAGGTAGCCAACCCTCGTATGTCAGACCGACGACGCGCCACGTCGCCAACCGCTCAACGCCCACCCGTCACGCCGCACGCCCCGCCCCCACCGGGCGCAACTACCCCTGCCGGCTTGACAAACGCGCGGCCATATCAGAAGCCGCGGCCCGGCGCCATTGGCGCGAGCCACTCGGGCACGCTCCCGGTGGTCACCATGTCGGCCACTGCGACGCCGGTGGCCGGGGCGAGCGTGACACCCAGCATGCCGTGGCCCGCGGCCACGTAGAGGCCGCTCTGGCCCGGGATCGGGCCGAGCAGCGGGAGGCTGTCGGGCGTCGCGGGGCGGAACCCGGCCCAGCCCTGCTGCTCGACCTCGCCGGGCGCGGGCTTCCAGCCACGGATGAACGGCAAGGCGTCGTCGAGGATGTAGCCGACGCGCTTGCGGTCGACCGAGAGGTCGCGGCCCGGCAACTCGAACGTGCCGGCGATGCGCACGCCGCCGTCGAACCCGGAGACGCCGACCTTGGGCTCGCACAGGTAGAGCGCCGTGCGCGGCGGAACGCCCTCGCCCTGCAGCGTGAGCGAGTAGCCCTTCGCGGCCACGATCGGAACGCGCAGGCCGAACGGCCGCAGCAGCGGCGGCGTGGCAGCGCCGGCCGCGACGACGACGGCCTCGGCCTCGACCGGGCCGTCGTTCGTCTCGACCGTCCAGCTCGCGCCGCTGCGCCGCAGGCCGCTGACTGCGACCTGCTCGCGCAGCTCGACGCCCCGTCCGCGCAGCCTGGCCGCAAGGCCGGCCATCAGCGACTCGGGGCGCACGTAGCGGTCGACGCTCGTGCGCACGACGAAGCGCGCGTCGTCGCCCAGCGACGGCTCGATCTCACGTGCGGCCTCCGGGGTCAGCCTCTCGATCGCACCCTCGAAGCCGAGCGACCGCAGGTCCTCGAAGACGGGCGCGAACCACGCGATGCCGTACTCGCTGCGCGCCAGGCAGAGAATGCCCCCGCCGTGCATCTCGAACTCGACGCCGTCCTCCGTGTACGCGTCGAGCTCGCTGAACGTGCGCGCGTTGAGGTCGAGCAGCGCCTTCACGCCACTCCGGTAGCGCGGCCGCGCGCTGGCGGCGCGGAAGGCCCACAGCCAGCGCAGCCAGGACGTGTCGAGGCCCGGCCGGATGACCAGCGCGCCGCGCGGGTCGAAGGCCGAGCGCAGCCCGGTGCGCAGCACGCCGGGCGCCGCGAGCGGCGTCGAGATCGTCGGCGAGATCCAGCCCGTGTTGCCCTCGGACGCCCCGCGCCCGAGCTCGCCGCGCTCCAGCAGCACCACCTCGGCGCCCGCGCGCGTGAGCGCGTAGGCCGAGCAGAGCCCGACCACCCCTCCTCCGACGATTGCGACCTTCACCGCGGCGGAGGCTAGCTTGAATCAACCTCAGCTTGAATCAGGCTCAGCGGACGACGTCGCCGCCGCCGGCCAGCACCCGCTGTAGCTCGGCCCGCGTGGGCAGGCCGGTCGCATCGCCGACGGTCGACACGGCGATCGCGCCGCAGGCGTTCGCGCGGCGCAGAGCATCGGCTAGGCTCGCGCCGTCGAGCAGCGCGTCCAGGTAGCCGGCCGTGAACGCATCGCCCGCGCCCACGACGTCGACGGCCGCGACGGCGCGGCCGGCGTCCTCGGCGACCTCACCCCCGCGGCAGCCGATCGCGCCGCGCTCCCCGCGCTTGACGACGGCCTCGACGCCGAAGCGCTCGGCCAGCACCGCCGGATCCGCCGACCCGCACAGCAGCACCGCCTCGTCCTCTCCCGCGATCACGAGGTCGCAGCGCTGGGCAAGTTCCTCCAGCACGGGCGCGGCTTCGCGATCGCTCCACAGGCGCCGCCGGAGGTTGACGTCGAGCGAGACGCGCACACTGCCGGCGCGCGCGAACTGGAGCGCGGCCCTGACCGCGGCGCGGCAGCTCTCCGACAGCGCCGGCGTGATGCCCGTGAGATGCAGCCAGCGTGCGCCCGCAATCGCCTCGCCCGCCGCGGCCACGTCGTCGGCGTCGAGGCGCGAGGCGGCCGAGCCGCGTCGCAGGTAGACCACCTCGCAGTGCGGGAAGCTGCGGCGGTCGCGCGCCAGCGCACCAGTCGGCGCGCTGGGGTCGTCGCTCAGCCAGCGCACGTCGACGCCCTCGCCCCGCAGGCCGGTGCGCACCATCTGCCCGAGGCCGTCGGCGCCCACGCGGCCGACGTACGCCACCGAGCGGTCGAGCCGGGCCAGGCCCATGGCGACATTGGCCTCGGCGCCGGCCACGAACGGCGTGAACGTCCCGGCCGCCGACAGCGGGCGCCCCTCGTCGGCGACGAGCGCGACGAGCGCCTCGCCGAGCGTGACGACCTCGGGGCTCATCCGCCGGCGCGTACGAGCGCGAGCCCGCGGGCGCCCAGCTCGGAGGTCTCGCAGTCCCCCCACTCGCGCGCCAGCAACTCCATCCCGATGCGCGCTCGGCGCACGCGCTCGCGCGTGAGCGCGACCGTGGTCGCCTCGAGATGGGTGCCGGCCGGGTATACGTCGGGGGCGTTGCGCAACCCGAACTTGAGATAGACCGGTGAGGCGACGCGCACGATCTCGGGGATCTCGTGCAGGCGCACGAAGCCGCCGACGTTGTCCGGCACCTCGACGTAGATGTCGAGCGGCACGTCGACGACCGAGCGGATCGCCGCGATCTGCGCGAGCGAGAGATCGGTCGTGAGGTTGAGCGTGTCCGCGCCGAGCGCCACGAGCGTGCGCGCCGTCGCCGGATTGGAGACGGGCAGCATCACCGAGACCTTGGCCTGCATGTCCTCGGGCAGGAAGCCACGACGCCGGGCCTCGGCGAACACGTCGAGCAGGCCGACGTCGGCGATCAGCACGCTGCGCACGCCGGCCGCCGCCGCGCGGCGCGCGTCGGCGAGGCCCTGCACGATCTGCTCC
>JALYLC010000537.1 GCA_030774435.1 Actinomycetota bacterium | reverse complement strand
ACCCCAGCATGAGCGGCGACGCCGCGTCGCCCCCAGGACGCCCAGCCAGCACACTCACACTCAAGTGACCTCCGGAACGGAGCACTAATGCGTTCGCTGACCGAGCTGCAAGCCGCGACCGAGGAGTTGAGGGCCCGCCTGGCGTGGGTCCGTGACTATCTTTGACCCGGCGGTCCTCGCACGTCGCGTCGACGAGCTGAACGACCAGCTCTCGGCCCCGGGCTTCTGGGACGATCCGCGCCGGGCTGCCGTCGTCAGCGCCGAGCAGGCGCGCACGCAGCGCAAGCTCGACACCTACCGCCGGCTCGAGGGCGAAATCCGTGATCTGCCGACGCTGCTCGAGATGGTCGGCGAGGACGACGGCATGCTGCCCGAGGCCGACGCCTCGATCGCAGCCCTCGAGGCCGAGATCGCGCGCCTCCAGGAGCAGGCCCTGTTCTCGGGCGAGTACGACGGCGGCGACGCGATCGTGACGCTCAGCGCCGGGGCCGGAGGCACCGACGCGCAGGACTGGACGGCCATGCTGCTGCGCATGTACGAGCGCTGGGCCGAGCAGCGCGGCTACGGCTTCGAGGTCCTGGACGCGACGCCGGGCGAGGAGGCGGGCCTGAAGTCGGCGATGTTCCGCGTGCGCGGAGACAACGCCTACGGCGTGCTCGGCGCCGAGCGGGGCGTGCACCGCCTCGTGCGCCTCAGCCCCTTCGACTCGGCGCACCGCCGCCAGACGAGCTTCGCCCAGGTCGACGTGGCCCCCGAGCTGCCGCCGGACGCAGCCATCGAGATCGACGACGGCGACCTGCGCATCGACACCTACCGCTCCTCGGGCGCGGGCGGCCAGCACGTCAACAAGACCGACTCGGCCGTGCGCATCACGCACCTGCCGACGGGCATCGTCGTGCAGTGCCAGAACGAGCGCTCGCAGCACGCCAACAAGGAGACGGCGCTGCGCGCGCTCAAGAGCCGGCTGCTCGAGCGCGAGGAGGAGGCGAGGCAGGCCGAGCTCCTGCGCGAGCGCGGTATCCTGAGCGACAACGCGTTCGGCTCGCAGATCCGCTCCTACGTGCTGCACCCCTACACGATGGTCAACGACCACCGCTCCGGGCTCAAGAACGGGAATGCCCAGGGCGTGCTCGACGGCGACCTGGACCCCTTTATCAGCGCGTTCCTGCTGGGCTCCGCGGCGGGCACGCTGGGCGGCTCCGGCGGCGACGACGAAGAGCCCGGGGAGGCCGAGTAGCACCTGCGCCATCCGCTGCGCGCGCGAGGCCCGCAGGGTGCCCCGTGCTATCCTGGCCCGAGCCCAATCCGCCTGGTGCAGGGATCTTCGTGCCGCGTGTCGTACTGCGATGCGCCGCCGGCTACCGGCGGTGCCAGGGATTCTGCGTCACCGGCAAGAGCCGCCTACAGCCATGTTGAAGCGAGACGACATCGAGCTCGATCACGCCGACGCCGCCAATGGCAACGGCGCGACGCGCACCCTCTCGCGCGGCGAGCGTCTCGCGCTGCTCGCGGAAGAGGACGAGCAGGCCCCGCGGGTAAAGGTCGCGGCCGGCACGCCCATGATCGTGCTGGAGCGTGTCACGAAGGTCTACGACGGGCGCGTCGTGGGGCTGCGCGACGTCTCACTGCGCATCGACAAGGGCGAGTGGGTGTTCCTCGTCGGCCAGTCGGGCTCGGGCAAGTCGACGTTCATCCGCCTGTTGCTCAAGGAGCTCGATCCGACCGAGGGCTCGATCCTGATCGGCGGGCGCTCGCTGGCCACGCTCAAGCGCTCCCGCGTCTCGCAGTTGCGGCGCAACATCGGCTGCGTGTTCCAGGACTTCAAGCTGCTGCCCAACCGCAACACGTACCAGAACGTGGCCTACGCGCTCGAGGTGCAAGGCATGCCGCGCCACGAGATCGACGAGAAGGTCCCCGAGATCCTGCAGCTCGTGGGCCTGGCCGACAAGCTCGACCGCTTCCCGCACGAGCTGTCCGGCGGCGAGCAGCAGCGCGTCTCGATCGCGCGCGCCTTCGTCAACCACCCGCCGCTCCTGATCTGCGACGAGCCCACCGGCAACCTCGACCCCGACACGTCGGTCGGCATCATGCAGCTGCTGTACCGCATCAACCGCACGGGCACGACGGTCGTGATGGCGACGCACGACCGCGAGATGGTCGACCGCATGCGCCGGCGCGTCGTCGCGCTGGAGCGGGGGCGCCTCGTTCGCGACGAGCGTCGCGGCGGATACGTGGTGACCTGAGGTGCGACGGCCGGGCTTCTTCCTCGTCGAGGCCGTGCGCGCGCTGCGCAACAACCTCGCCACGACCGTCGCGGCCACCGTGACGGTGCTGATCGTGCTCTATTTCCTCGGCGTCTTCGTGCTCTTCGGCACGTACCTCTACGCCAAGGTCGACAAGGAGCGCAGTGGCGTCCGCGTCACGGTCTACCTGGACAAGCGCGCGTCGCCGGCGCAGATCTCCGCGATCGGCGCGCGCCTCCGGCAGAACCCGGATGTGAAGCCGAACGGCGTCAAGTACGTGTCCAAGGCCGAGGCCTGGGCGCAGCTCAAGAAGCGCGTCCCGAAGTCGGTCTGGGAGAGCGTCCTCACGAACCCGCTGCCGGCCTCCTGGGAGGCGTCGCTCCAGAACCCGGGTCGCGCCAAGGACGTCGCGGCCTCCGTGCGCGGGATGGCAGGCGCCGAACGCGGCGCCAACGGGGTGCGCTACGGCGGCAGGGATGCCGACCGCCTGCTGCGCAACGCGGCCGTGGTCGAGGCGGTCATCGGAGGGCTGATACTCGTGCTCGCGATCTCGGCGGTGGCGCTGATCGCCAACACGATCCGCCTGTCGATCTTCGCGCGCCGCCGCGAGGTCGAGGTGATGAAGCTCGTGGGCGCCTCGAACTGGTTCGTGCGCCTGCCGTTCGTGCTCGAGGGCATGCTCTGCGGGCTCGGCGGCGCCATCCTCTCGATCGCCTTGCTCGGCGTCTCCCTGGTCCTGCTCAAGGACCACCTGCCGGCTGCCTCGCTCAACGAGGATGGCGCGCACGCGATCGCGTTCTGGCTGCTCGCCCCGCTTCTCCTGCTGGCGGGTACGCTGCTCGGCGCGATCGGCTCCGGCGTCACCATGCGTCGCTTCTTGCGGGTCTGAATCCGCACGCGGTACAGTGACCACTCGATGCGCCTGCGCCGCTCCTTCGCGGTAGTTGCCGCCGTCGCCCTTGCCTTTGCGTTGGGCTATGCGACACGGCGCGGAGGCGAGCGCCCCGAGCCCGCGCCCGTCGCGGCTCCGCAGCCGGTGCTCGCGGATGCGGTGCGGCAGGTGCTCGCAGATCGCTACGTGCGGCCGCTCGACCCGGGCGCGCTGGCATCGGCGCGCACCGTCGAGCAGCTCATCGCGCAGCTGGGCGATCCGTTCACGAGCTACCTGACCTCCGCGGAGTACGCCGCGCTCAGGGCGGACACCGCGCCGGGGTTCTACGGCATCGGCGTGCGCGTTCGCCGGCAGGGCAAGGCGCTGCTGCGAATCGTCGGCGTGGTGCCGCGCTCGCCCGCGTCGCGTGCCGGGCTGCGCAAGGGCGACCTGCTCGTGGCCGTCGACGGGCTGAAGGTGCGCGGCCACATCGACACCGCACTCGCGGCTCTGCAGGCGCCTCACCACGGGCCGCTCCGGCTGGTCATGAAGCGCAAGGCCGGCAAGTCGCACGTGGTCTCGGTGCGCCGGGGAATCGTCCGCCACCCCGCCGTGTTCGTGCACGACGAGGCCAACGGCGCCGTGCGCGTGATCCGCATCACGCGCTTCTCGCTCGGCGTCGCCCAGGACGTCCGTCACGCCGCGCGCGGCGCGCACGTGGTCGTGCTCGACCTGCGCGGGAACCCCGGCGGCCTGATCTCGGAGGCGGAGGGCACGGTCGACGTCTTCCTCGATCGCGGCCGCATCTTCTCGTACTCCGGGGCCCATACGCTGGCGCACGTCGTCAAGGCCAAGCATTCGGCGCTGCCGCGCATGCCGCTCGTGGTCGTCGTCGACCGCGCGACCGCGAGCGCGGCCGAATTGGTGGCCGCCGCCCTCGGTGAGAACAAGCGCGCCAAGATCGTGGGCACGCGCACGTTCGGCAAGTCCTCGATTCAGGCCGTCGTCCCCGTGCCCGGGGGCGGCGCGGTGAAGCTGACCGTCGCCGAGTACCTCACGCCCAACGGCCGCAGTCTGCACGGCCGCGGCGTGCGCCCCGATGTGACGGTGAAGACGCGCTTGCTCTTCCGGGCGGTCGTCTTGGCGCGGCACCTGCCTCTGTGAGCGAGGAGGAAGGCGGGCCGCGGCTCGTCGCCTGCACCGTGGAGCGCCGGGGGCGCTTCCTGGTGGCGCAGCCGTTGTTCGACGAGGGCCAGCAGCTGGCGCTGGGCAGGCGCTCCGGCCTCGCCGTCGAGGCGGGCGAGCTCGTCGTGGTCGAGCGCGCCGGGGGCAGCGCCCGGGTCGTCGAGCGGCTGGGCTCGCCCGACCACGTCGGGCACGTACTGCGCGCCCTGCTGCTCGAGCGCGGCCTGGCTGCCGAATGGCCGGAGGCGGCAGTGCGTGAGGCGCGCCGCGCTGCCCGCCGCAGCGACGACGATGTCCCGCGCGACGACCTGCTCGCGCTCGACGCGGTCACAATCGACCCGCCCACGGCGCGTGATTTCGACGATGCGATCAGCGTCGAGCCGGATGGCGACGGTCTGCGCGCGTGGGTGCACATCGCCGACGTGGCGAGCTACGTGAAGCCGGGAGGCGCACTCGACGGGGAGGCCGGCCGTCGCACCTGCAGCGTCTACGTGCCGGGCTCGGTGGAGCCGATGCTGCCGCTCGAGCTCTCGGCCGGCGCGTGTAGCCTGCGCCCTGGCGAGGTACGGCGAGTGGTCAGCATCGAGCTGCGCGTGGGCGCCGACGGCAAGCCCGGCCCGCCGCGCGTGCGCAGAGCGCTCATCCGCAGTCGCGCGCGCCTGACCTACGACGAGGCTCAGGACGTCCTGGCGGGGCGTTCACACCATCCCCAGGGCGACCTGCTCGCGCGTGCCGACGCCCTGGCGCGCGAGCTGCGCGCCAGACGCCACGCGCGCGGTGCCTTCGCGCTCGCGTCGCGCGAGTTGTCGTTCGAGGTCGACAACGGCCGGGTCGTGGACGCCCGCTGGGACGAAGAGCCGCTCGCGCACGCCCTCGTGGAGGAGCTCATGTTGCTCGCGAACGAGGCTGTCGGCGGCCTGCTCGCCCGCGCCCGCCGCCCCGCGCTCTACCGCGTCCACGAGCATCCGCAGCACGAGGCGCTGCTTGCGCTGGCCGACCGCCTGACCGCGCTCGGACTGCCGGTCGCCCCGCTCCCCGAGCGCGCGGACGGCGCGGAGGCCTCGCGCGCCGTGTCGCGGCAGGCAGAGCTGCTCGAGCCGATCATGCGCGAGCGGCCGGCGACCCGCGAGGCCTTCGGCACGCTGCTCCTGCGCACGCTCCAGGTCGCGCGCTACGACACCGTCAACACCGGCCACGCCGCGCTGTCCTCGCCGGCGTACGTGCACTTCACGTCACCGATCCGGCGTTATCCCGACATCGTCGTGCACCGCGCGGCCTGCGCTCTGGCGGGCCTCGGCGAGGACGCCCCCAAGGCGCGCGGGCTCCCCGAGGTCGCCCTGCGCTGCTCACAGCGCGAACGCGAGGCGGCGGACGCCGAACGCCGCGCCGACGCCATCTGCCTGGCGTTCCTGCTGCGCGACCGGCTGCGCCGGAACGGCTGGCAACAGACGTTCGAGGGCGTCGTGACGGGCCTCATCGGCGCAGGGCTGTTCGTGCGCTTCGGCAACGTCTTCGAGGGCTTTCTGCCGGCGCGTCGGCTCGATCCGCGCGAGCGCTACGACAGCGACGAGCACGGCGTCGCGCTCGTCGGGCGCGCCTCCGGGCGGCGCATCCGCCTGGGTGACGAGCTCGCCTGCGTCGTCACGGCGGTCGACCCGCCCCGTGGGCGGGCGACGCTCGACCTCGTGCCGGAGGACGATGCGCCTCGCGCGCGGACTCGCCCGGCCAAGCGCACGACACCGCGCCGGCCCCCCAAGACCGCCAAGCGCAAGCCTGCGAAGCGCAAGCGAGCTTAAGTGCTCTGTCCCGGAGGTCTCTCGCCGCGATTGCACCGCCTGGACGCCCTGGGAACGACCCGGCGTCTTGCAAATGCGAAACCTGCATGAGCGGCGACGCCGGGCCGCCCCCAGAACGCCCAGACGGCACACTCACGACCAAGAGACCTCCGGGACAGAGCACTAGACTCCGTCCGTGGCCGAAGGCGAACGCACGATCGCGAGCAACCGCAAGGCGCGGCACGAGTACCACATCCTCGAGCGCCTCGAGACGGGCATCGCGCTCACGGGCACCGAGGTCAAATCGCTGCGCGCGGGCAAGGTCGCGCTGCGCGAGGCGTACGCGCAGGAGCGCGGGGGAGAGCTGTGGCTCGTCGGCGCCACGATCGAGCCCTACGAGCAGGGCAACCGCGCCAATCACGAGCCCACGCGCGACCGCAAGCTGCTCGCCCACAAGCACGAGATCGAGGAGCTCGCCTCGCGCGTAGCCGAGAAGGGCCTCACGCTGATCCCGCTGCGGCTCTACTTCAAGGACGGGCGCGTCAAGGCCGAGATCGCGCTGGCGCGCGGCAAGGAGGGCATCGACAAGCGGCGCGCGCTGGCCGAACGCGACGTGCGCCGCGAGATCGACCGCGAGATCAAGACGCGCTTCCGTGCGTGAAAATGCCCGCAAACGGCCATTCGGGCCGTGCTACGCTTGAAGGACTCTCGGGGGCGTCCTGGCTTCGACGCGGGCGAATCCGATGGGTTGGGTAGCAAGCCGAGGATGCTGGTGGGCCTCGTAAATCATCCAGCAAACACCAAATGCGAAGTCCGATCTGGATCTCGCGCTCGCTGCGTAATCTGATTACGTAACGGGTGGCCCCTCCGGGCCTCCGCGGAGGGTGTCCTTCAGAAGGAGGCTTGCCTGGTGGCCGGGGGGTCCGTGCCGGCCACAGGGGACTCCAACGACGGGCTGGCCAGCGGAGCACCGGCCTGCGTGGTGCAACGCGGCGAGACACTGAACGCAGGCTGAGCTTGGAGAAGCCCTTCCTGTCGCGTCCGTGGACGCGGGTTCGATTCCCGCCGCCTCCACTAGATCAACGAGATACGCAAGACCGCGCAAATCCGATAATGCAGGCAAAATGGCCTGCGCACGGGCGCGAAACAGAACGAACGAACAGAGCCTGCGTTTGCGGCGCGGCCTTCACCGTTGGGAAGCACCATCATCCTCTTCCTGCTAATCGCGATCTGCGTCCGGGATTGATTTCCGGGCGCGCGCGGCGCACGATCGTGTGATGACCGCTGGCGACGGGGGCATCAAGACCTTCCTGATCGCGGACGTCCGCGGCTATACGCGGTTCACGCAACAGCGCGGCGACGAGGCGGCCGCGCATTTGGCGAGCCGCTTCGCGGACGTCGCCCGTGCGGCGATCGAGGCCGGAGGCGGGACGCTCCTCGAGTTGCGCGGCGACGAGGCGGTCGGCGTCTTCGAGTCCGCCCGCGGCGCGATCCGCACCGCCGTCGAGCTCCAGAGGCAATTCGTCGAGCAGACGGTCGCCGACCCGTCGCTGCCGCTCGCCGTCGGCATCGGGCTCGACGCCGGCGAGGCGGTGCCGGTCGACGGCGGCTACCGCGGCGGTGCCCTGAATCTGGCCGCCCGCCTCTGCAGCGTGGCGGCGCCGGGAGAGGTGCTCGCGAGCCGCGAGGTGACGCATCTGGCGCGCGCGGTCGACGGCATCACGTACCACGAGCGCGGGTCCGTACGGCTCAAGAATCTCGCGGATCCCGTTCCGGTGATCACCGTGCGGCCGGAGGCCGAAGACCTGACGCAGAACATCGCGTTCCGGCGGGCCCTCGGGCCGGTGGCGGTCGCCGCCGTCGACGGCGCGGGGGCGCGCAACCCGTACAAGGGACTGCGGGCGTTCGAGGAAGCCGACGCCGCCGATTTCTTCGGTCGCGAGGCACTCACGGAGCACCTCGTCGAGCGGGTCCAGACGACGCGCTTCCTTGCCGTCGTAGGCCCGAGCGGCAGCGGCAAGTCGTCCGTCGTGCGCGCGGGACTCGTGCCTGCGCTGCGGGGTGGC
Organism: Actinomycetota bacterium; assembly: GCA_030774435.1. Lineage (GTDB taxonomy): Bacteria > Actinomycetota > Thermoleophilia > Gaiellales > JALYLC01 > JALYLC01. Next base: position 3,436 of record JALYLC010000537.1, on the reverse strand, counting down.
GCGCTCGACGGCTCCGAGCGGTGGCAGATCGTGCAGTTGTTCCCCGGCGCCTATCCGCTGGAGGAGCTCGAGGCCGCGCTGCTCAAAGTCGCCGCCGATCCGCCCGCGAGCCTCATCGAGCAGCTCGAGGACGGCGAGCGCGGCCTTGTGCGCGCTCTGAAGCGCATCCTGGCCGACGACGGCACCGAGCTCGTCCTCGTGCTGGACCAGCTCGAAGAGGTCTTCACGCTCGTCGACGACGAGGAGCGGCGTGTCCACTTCCTTGCGATCCTCGAGCGCGCGGTCGGCGACCCGCACAGCCGGCTGCGCGTCGTAACGACGCTGCGCGCTGACTTCTACGATCGGCCGCTGCTGTACAGCGGCTTCGCGGAGCTGCTCCGCGACTACGTCGAGGCGCTCGTCCCGCTCACGCCCGACGAGTTCGAGCGCGCGATCGCGCGGCCGGCGGAGCGCGCGGGCGTGACGTTCGAGCCGGGGCTGCTCGCCGAGATGGTCGCGGACGTCGCGAACGAGCCCGGCGCGCTGCCGCTCCTGCAGTACGCGCTGACCGAGCTGTACGAACGGCGCGAGGGCAACGTGATGACGCGCGAGGCGTACCACGCGATCGGCGGCGTCTCGGGCGCGCTCGCCGGCCGCGCTGAGGAGATCTACGACGCGCTGCCCGACGCCGCGCAGGAAGCGGCGCGCCAACTCTTTCTGCGGCTGGTAACGCTCGGCGAGGGGGCCGAGGACACGCGCCGGCGCGTCGATCGCACGGAGCTCGCCTCACTCGAGGTCGACCAGGGCGCGCTCGCCCAGGCGCTCGACGTCTTCGGGTCGTCGCGGCTGCTCTCGTTCGACCGCGACCCGCGGACCGGCACGCCGACGGTGTATGTCGCGCACGAGGCGCTGCTGCGCGAGTGGGGGAGGCTCCGCCGCTGGATCGACTCCGCGCGTGACGAGCTGCGCCTGCACCGGCGGCTCGCGAGCGGAGCGCGTGAGTGGGCCGGCGCGGACCGCGATCGGAGCTTCCTGCTGCGGGGAAGCCAGCTCGCCCAGTACGACGCGCTAGCGAGCGAGTCGCGGATCGCGCTGACCGAGCTCGAACGCGAGTTCGTCTCGGCGAGTCGCGAGGCGGCACGCGACGAGCTCCTGCGCCAGCAGCGGGCGAACCGGCGGCTGAAGGCGCTGCTCGTTGCAGCCGGCGTGCTGCTGCTCCTCTCGATCGCCGCAGGGATCGTCGCGCTCCTGCAGCGGTCGTCGGCCAAGCACGAGGCAACGGTCGCGCTCGCGCGCGAGCTCGGCGCGCGGGCCGTCGTGGAGCCGCGCCTTGACCGGGCGCTGCTGCTCGCGCGCGAAGCGGTGAACCTCGACGACTCGCGCGCGACAGAGGGAACGCTTCTCTCGACGCTGCTGCGCAGTCCCGCCGCGATCTCGACCTTCTCGAGCCCGATCACCGACCGGCCGCAGCAGATCACGCTCAGCCCGGACGGAACGACGCTCGAGGTGGTCGAGAACACGAACTTCGCCCGGTTCTACGACACCGGGACGCGGCGTGAGCGGCGACCAACTCTGCCGAACGCGCTCCACCTCGCTGCGGCATACTCGAAGGACGGCAAGGTTGTCCTGCTCCTCCGGACGCCCACCGTGACAGCAGCGCCCGCGATCGACGTGCGCGACGGCCGGACGCTCCGGCACATCCAGTGGCTGCCGCTCGATAAGCGCTGGCTCAACTCGCCCACGAGCTTCTTCGAGCCGCTCCTCGTCTCGCCCGACGACCGGACTGCGTACCTCGTCTACTCCGTCTCCAACCCCGCGACGCAGCGCGACACGCAGACGTACGTCGACACCTGGGACCTGCGCACGGGAAAGCTCCAGTCGAAGGCGGTTCCGGCCAAGGGCGTGTTCGACGCGCACATCGAGCGTGACGGCGCGCTGACGATTCTCGCCGACGACCGGATCCTGACACTGGACGGGAAGTCGCTGGAGCCGCTCGCGTCGCGCGGGGTACACCTGCCGGCGAACTCGGAGCTGGCGGGCGCCGCGCTGTCGGCCGACGCACGGACGATCGTGGTCGGTCTGGGCACGGGCGCCGTCTCGTTCGTGGACGTACGTTCCGGCCGCACGACGACCGCGACCGGCAAGACCGGGGCGCGCGTGCAGGCGCTCGGGTTCTCGCCGACGGGGCGCATCGCGGTCACGACCGACGAGAACGGCCACGTCAGCGTCTGGAACCCGAAGACGGGCGACGTGGTCGAGACGTTCACCGGGCACGAGGACCGCGTGCTCGGCGTCGCGTTCTCTGCCGATGGGCGCACCGTCTACACATGCAGCCTGGACGGGGCCATCTTCGCGTGGGACCTCCGCGGAGACCGGCGGTTCGCGCGCCCGTTCACCGTCACAGCCGCCGACGTCCGGCAGTTCGACACGCAGCCGCTGCCGCCGCTCGGGCTTTCTCCGGATGAGGGAACGTTCGCGACGCGGCTGCAACCGGGACAGGTCGGGCTCTTCTCGATCGCGACGCTGCACGAGCAGCGCGCCTTCACCGTGGCGAGGGGGCCGCACACCGCGGTCACGTCGATCGCGTGGTCGCCGGTGAGCCCGGAGCTCGCGATCGCCGAGACGAACGACCGCGTCGAGCTGTGGAACGTCGCGGGCCGGCCGCACCTCGCCCGGACGCTCAGAGGCATGCCGCATCCGACGAAACTGCCGGCGTCGCTGTGGGTCGTCGCGTTCAGTCCGGACGGCTCGCTGGTCGCCGCCGCCGGCCGCAACCACACGCCCGGCAATACGCCTGCGATCGGCATTGCGGCCGTGTGGCGCGCCTCGGACGGGAAGCTGCTGTGGTCGACGACGCACCGCCGGGGGCAGGTCGATGCGCTCGCGTTCTCGACCGACGGTCGGCGGCTCGCGATCAGCTTCGAGAGCGGGTTCAACGGCGCCGGCGAGGACGACGTGTTCGATGCGCGCTCCGGCCGGCACGAGCTGACGATCCGTCCGATCGCCGCGACCCAGAGTCTCGCGTTCGCGCCCGACGGGACGCTCGCGACCGGGGCGTGGGAGGGCATCGTGCAGCGGTGGACCGCGGCGGGGAAGGCGATCGGCCATCCCCTGCTCGCGGATCCGGCGCCGGTAGTCGTCATCGCGTTCGACAAGAGCGGCGACGAGTTCGTCACTGGCGGCGGCTCCGGCGGGTTCGTGAAGCTGTGGGACAGCAACACGCTGCAGCAGGTCGGCTCCGCCTTCCCCGGCGAACCCGGACGGTGGGTGAACGCGCTCCTGTTCGACGGCGGAAGGAAGCTCCTCACGCTCTACGACGACGGCCACGGCGCGATCTGGCCGATGAGCCTGTCGGCCTGGGAAGCGCACGCGTGCGCCGTCGCCGGCCGCAACCTCACGCGCGAGGAGTGGTCGCGCTTCGTGACCGGAAGGTCGTACGCAAAGGCCTGCGGCTAAG
>JALYLC010000536.1 GCA_030774435.1 Actinomycetota bacterium | reverse complement strand
CGGGCTCGGGCTCGGCGACCTCGGGCTCCGGTTCGACAGCCTCGGGCTCGGCGACCTCGGGCTCGGGCTCGGAGACCTCGGGCTCGGGCTCGGGCTCGGCGACCTCGGGCTCGGGCTCGGCGACCTCCGGCTCAGGTTCGACAGCCTCGGGTTCGGCGACCTCGGGCTCCGCGGCGCGCGGCCACGGCTCGCGCGTCGCCTCGGCGAGCGCAGGCTCGGGCTCCGGGTCCGGCTCGGGAGTGACTAACGCGAGGAACGGGTCGGGCACGGGCCCGGGCTCCGAGCCGACTGCTGCGAGGAACGGCGAGGACTCGGGCTCGGGTTCGGGCACCGACTCCGGCTCGGTCGCCTCGAGGGGCTCGGGGGCGGGGGCCGCCTCCGGCTCCGGCGGGGCGTCTTCCGAGAGGCGCGCGCGCAGCGAGAAGCGAGCCTCGCGCGTGTCGAGCGGCTCGTCGCCCTCGTACTCGGGGGCGTCTGCGCCTTCCTCCTCGAACCAGCGCCGATCCTCCGGCTCCAGACCGAGGCGACGGCGCAGCCAGGTGCGCGCCTCGGGCGCCACTGCCAGGGCACCCACTCCGACGGCCAATCCGCCGATCACCCACCGTTTTGCCATCGTGTCAGCTCCTCCGTCGTATCGCCCTCAGGGTAGTCGATGCCGGTGGGCCCGTTCAGGGTCGGAATCGGCTACCCTGCCGGAAAGCCACAACGCCTTCTGCTGCGGCGTCGCCCCTGTCTCCTGGCCGGGGGTGGAAGCGGTGTCGACACCGTACGACGCAGCCGTCTGAGTCCGGAGAGGGGAGACAGGAACCGTGCACCCGTACGAGGTGATGTTGATGCTCGATGCCGACGCCGATGAGGCGCGGCAGAACGAGGTCATCGAGCGCACGCGCCAGATCGTCGAGCAGGGCGGCGGGACGTTCGAGTCCGTCGATGCGTGGGGCCGCCTCAAGCTGGCCTACGAGATCGACCACAAGGGCGAGGCCTTCTACCACATCGTGAACTTCACGAGCTCGGCGGAGACGCTCGATGAGGTGACGCGCGTTCTGCGGATCACGGACGACGTGATGCGCCACATGGTCGTGCGCCGCACCGGCCGCTCGCACGGCAAGCAGGCCGAGGATCAGGCGCCGGTGTCGTGAACGTCGCGGTCTGTCACGCACCTGCGCCAGCCGGGCGTTCCGCCTGGCGCCTTGCCGGCCGCGCTCGTACACTTGCGAACACCTGTTCGATGACGAGCTGAGAAGGGCGAGACGATGGCGAATATCAACCGCGTCGTGATCTCCGGGAACCTGACCAGGGACCCGGAACTGCGCCAGTTGCCGAGCGGCAATTCGGTGTGCAAGCTGCGCATGGCGGTGAACACGCGCGTCAAGGACCGCGACAGCGGTCAGTGGACCGACCGGCCGAACTACTTCGACGTGACGGTCTGGGGTGGCCAGGGCGAGAGCGTCGCGAGGTACCTGAAGCGCGGCTCCGGCCTGCTCGTCGACGGCCGCCTCGAGTGGCGCGAGTGGGATGCCCAGGACGGCACCAAGCGCCAGGCGGTCGAGATCATCGCCGAGAACACGCAATTCATGGGCAGCCGCGAAGGTGGCGGCGGCGGTGGCGGAGAGCGCCCCGCCGACGAGTTCGCACCCGCGGGCAGCGCGCCCATGCCGACGTCGGCCTCCATTGCCGACGATGACGACATCCCGTTCTGATGAAGGACTGATCGACGTGGCCCGAGCCCGACCCACAAGCAAGACCAGCACGAAGCGCCGCGGCCCCGGCTCTGCAGCCGGCGGCGGCAAGCGCAAGATCTGCCACTTCTGCAAGGACAAGGTCGAAGAGGTGGACTACAAGAACGCCAACGCCCTCCGGCGCTACATCTCCGAGAAGGGCAAGATCCGCTCGCGCCGCATCACCGGCGCCTGCCGCCGCCACCAGAACCAGGTTGCCGTGGCGATCAAGCGCGCCCGCGAGATGGCGCTCCTGCCGTACACGGGGGGTTGAGCCGATGGCGCGCAAGCAGCACAGGGCGATCCTGCTGCAGGATGTCGACCACCTCGGAGCGCGCGGCGACGTCGTCTCCGTCAAGTCCGGCTACCTGCGGAACTACCTCGTCCCGCGCCGGCTCGCGGAGCAGGCGACCGACGCCCGCATCGCCGAGATCAAGCAGACCGAGTCGGTGCGCGCGAAGCAGCAGGCGCGCACGACCGAGCAGGCGCAGGAGATCGCGCGCACGCTGACGACGACGATCCTCACCATCCCGGTGCTTGCGGGTGCGGGCGACCGGCTGTACGGCTCGGTCACGCCGGCGGACATCGCCGACGAGATCTGGCGCGCGCGCAAGATCCGCGTCGACCGCCGCAAGGTGCAGCTCGAGGAGCCGATCCGGCGCCTGGGCACCTACCAGGTCGACATCGAGGTCTTTCCCGAGGTCATCGCCACCGTCAAGACGATGGTCGTCCCCGCCGAGGGCTCGACGTTCGACCTGCCCGTGCCGGAGGACTGATCGCGGGGTCCAAGAACCCGGCGAGCCAGTAACCGAGTGAGGGTCCTGGCGGATACCCGCCCAAGACGCTCGAACCTGCGTAGCGGCCGCTAGGCCACCGCCCGTGCACAGGTATCACGGGGGCAGACCTCGGGTCACGGCTCGAACGACCCGCCTACTGCTAGGAGGTCTGACCCCTGCGCGAGCGTTCGAACCCAGCAGGGCGAGGGGCAACGATTTCCCATCGCCAAATCTGCAATGCACGTACCTGTCGCCCTGCGGTGCTTCGCCCTGCGGTGACCCTCCCCAGGGTTCGAACCGGCGCCCGGAAACAGTTGCCCCTCCGTGCCTTGTGTGCCAGCCGTGGCGCAGGGGTCAGACCTCCCTTCAGTGGCTGGTCGCGCGAAGCGTGACCCGAGGTCTGCCCCCGTGTCACCTGCCTCGGCGCGGTGGCCTAGCGGCCGTGACGCGGGTTCGATCGTCTTTGGGCGGGTATCCGCCAGGACCCTCACTCGGTTACTTGCCCGCCGGGTTCGTTCTCACGCAAAGAGCGCATATGCGATTCGCCGCGCGCGCCTTCGCGCCGCCCCTCACGGCTAAGGTGCCCCGCGTGGAGGGGAGCGGACAGTGAGCGTGCCCGAGAGGGAGGATGCCTCGGGGCGCTTGCCGCCCCAGGACCTCGACGCCGAGCAGTCGGTGCTCGGCGCGATGCTGCTCTCGGAGGCGGCGGTCGCCGAGGCGACCGAGGTGCTCAAGGCCGACGACTTCTACCGCGGCGGGCACGGCGAGATCTTCGCCGCGATGCTCGACCTGTACCAGCAGTCGGAGCCCGTCGACCAGGTCTCGGTCTGCGACCGCCTCGACCAGCGCGGGTCGCTCGAGCAGGTCGGTGGCCGCCCGGCCGTGTTCGCCCTCGCCGAGGCCGTCCCCGTCGTCACGAACGCCCGGCGTTACGCCGACATCGTGCGCGAGATGGCCATGCTGCGCGGGCTCATCCGCGTCGGCACCGAGGTCGCGCAGCTCGGTTACGACCGCCCGGGCGATACGCGAGAGCTGCTCGACATGGCCGAGCAGAAGGTCTACGAGATTGCCCAGAACGGCACGATCGAGGACTTCACGCTGATCAAGGGACCGCTCGACGAGGCCTTCCACCGACTCACGCTGCTGTTCGAGAACGGCGACGGCAGTGGGGTCACGGGCCTTCCGACCGGCTTCGGCGAGCTCGATCGCCAGACCTCGGGACTGCAGAAGTCGAACCTCGTGGTTCTGGCCGCCAGGCCGTCGATGGGCAAGACGAGCCTCGCGCTCAACATCGCCGAGCACGTCGCGGTGACGCTGCAGAAGCCGGTCGCGCTGTTCTCGCTCGAGATGTCCAAGGCCGAGATCGCGCAGCGCCTGTTGTGCTCCGTCGGCAAGGTCGACCAGAGCCGCCTGAAGCAGGGCCAGCTCGAGGACGGCGACTGGATGCGCGTGACCGGGGCGATGGAGACGCTCGGCAGCGCGCCGCTCTTCATCGACGATTCGGGTGCGATGACCGTGATGGAGATGCGCGCGAAGGCCAGGCGGCTGGCGGCGCGCCAGCCGGGAGGGCTTTCGCTGGTCGTGGTCGACTACATCCAGCTCATGCAGGCCTCGATCCCGACGGACAACCGCGTTCAGGAGATCTCGCAGATCTCGCGCTCGCTCAAGATGCTGGCGCGCGACCTGGACGTTCCGGTGCTTGCGCTCTCACAGCTCTCGCGCGCGGTGGAGCAGCGCCAGGACAAGCGCCCCGTGCTCTCCGACCTGCGCGAGTCGGGCGCGATCGAGCAGGACGCCGACGTCGTCATGTTCATCTACCGCGACGCCTACTACCGCAAGAGCGAGGGCGAGGAGGTGCGCCCGGACGACCCGTCCAACGATCTCTCCGAGGTGCACATCGCCAAGCACCGCAACGGGCCCGTCGGCACCATCAACCTGCGCTTCCAGTCGCGCTACACCCGCTTCGTGGACGACTACGCCGCGACGCGCGCGTAGCGGCGGTTTCCGCTCGTGACCAGCGCGGCTACCCTGCCGCGGTGAGCACGCCCGCAGCGACCGCAACCGTCGTCGTCGGCGCCCAGTGGGGCGACGAGGGCAAGGGCAAGATCGTCGACCTGCTGGCCGAGTCCTTCGCCGTCGTCGCGCGCTACCAGGGCGGCAACAACGCCGGGCACACCGTGCAGGTGGGCGAGGAGACGTTCAAGTTCCGGCTGCTGCCGAGCGGCATCCTCTTCCCGGGCAAGCTCTGCATGCTCGGCAACGGTGTGGTGATCGACCCCGAGGTACTGTGCGAGGAGCTCGACGAGCTCGCGTCTCGCGGGCGCTCGGCCGAAGGACTGCGCATCTCGGGCAACGCGCACCTCGTGATGCCCTGGCACCGTGTGCTCGACCAGGCCTCGGAGCTCCACCTGGGAGCGCTCCAGATCGGCACCACGCGCCGCGGCATCGGGCCCGCCTACGCCGACAAGGCGGCGCGTGTCGGCATCCGCGTGCAGGACCTGCTCGACACCAAGATCCTGCGCGAGAAGATCACGACGGCGCTCGAGCTCAAGAACGAGCAGCTCGGCTTCCTGTACGGCATCGGGCGACTCGACGCCGGCGCGATCCAGGCGTCCGCGGTGCGCCATGCCGAGCGCCTTGCGCCGTACATCGCCGACGTCTCGCTGCTCGTCAACGAGGCGCTCGACCGCGGCGAGGCGGTGCTCTGCGAGGGTGCGCAGGGGACGCTGCTCGATCTCGATCACGGCACCTATCCGTTCGTGACGTCGTCGAACCCGATCGCGGGCTTCGCCTGCGTCGGGCTCGGCATGGGCCCGACGCGCGTGGGCGCTGTCGCGGGCGTCGCCAAGGCCTATCTCACGCGCGTGGGCGAGGGCCCGTTCCCGAGCGAGGCCGAGCCCGAGGCGGCCGAGGCGCTGCGCGAGGCCGGCGGCGAGTTCGGCACCGTCACGGGCCGCCCGCGGCGCTGCGGCTGGCTCGACCTCGTGGGGCTGCGCTACGCCGCGCGCGTGAACGGCTTCACCGAGCTCGTGCTGACGAAGCTCGACGTCCTCTCGGGTGCGGAGGAGATCCGGGTGTGCGCGGCCTATCGCCTGCGCGACGGCTCGGTCAGCGGGCACTTCCCGGCGCACCAGTCCGACTTCCACCATGCCGAGCCGGTCTGGGAGACGCTCGCCGGCTGGAACGAGCCGATCGACGGCGCGCGGGAGTTCGGT
>JALYLC010000535.1 GCA_030774435.1 Actinomycetota bacterium | reverse complement strand
GGCATGCCCTACGCGCACTACCGCGCGCGGGTGGAGCGCGTGCTCGACCACATCGGGCGCGGAGACGTCTACGAGGTCACCTACACGCAGCGGCTCGAGGGAAACTGTGCCAGTGCCCTGGATCTGTATGCGCGGCTGCGCGAGAGAGCACCGGTGCCCTACAACCTCTACCTGGACGCCGGCGGCTGGCAGCTCGTCGGTGCGACGCCGGAGACGTTCCTGCGCGTGAGCGCGGACGGCCGCTGCGAGAGCCGCCCGATCAAGGGCACGCGGCCGCGCGACGACGATCCCCTGGTCGACGCTGCGCTCGCGGCCGACCTGGCGACGCATCCCAAGGATCGCGCCGAGAACGTGATGATCGTCGACCTCGCGCGCAACGACCTCTCGCGCGTGTGCCTGCCGGGAACGGTGCGGGTGCCTTCGCTCTGCGCCGTGGAGTCGCACCCGACGGTGCATCAGCTCGTCTCCACCGTCACCGGCCAACTCGCACCCGGGCGCGATGCGCTCGACCTCGTCGGCGCCGCCTTCGCGCCCGGCTCGATGACCGGCGCCCCCAAGGTGCGAGCGATGCAGCTGATCGAGCAACTCGAGCCCGTACGCCGCGGCCCCTACGCCGGCGCATTCGGCTGGCTGGCACCCGACGGCTCGTGCGACCTGGCGGTGGTGATCCGCACGGCAGTCGTCACCCGAGGCCGCGCCTACCTCCACGTGGGAGGCGCAATCGTGGCCGACTCCAACCCGGCCGAGGAGTACGAGGAATCGCGGGTGAAGGCCCGTACGGTCGCGCAAGCCCTCGGCGCAACCCTCAACCCATAGTCGAGGAATGAGCATACGGGGTCAGACCCGAGCAGCTCGGGTCTGACCCCGATTGCTGCAGCCGGTCTAGACTCCCGCGGCCATGGCTCCGCCGTTCTCGAAGGTGCTTGTTGCCAATCGCGGCGAGATTGCCGTGCGCGTGTTTCGCGCTTTGCGTGAGCTTGGAATCGGGTCGGTTGCCGTGTACTCGGAGGCTGATCGGGGCTCTCTGCATGTGCGGCGGGCGGACGAAGCGCGGTTGATCGGGCCGGGTGCGCCGGCTGAGAGCTACCTGCACGGCGAGCGGATCATCGAGGCCGCGCGAATCAGCGGCGCGCAGGCGATTCATCCGGGCTACGGGTTCCTGGCCGAGAACGCGGCCTTTGCCCAGGCCTGTGAGGACGCGGGCCTCGTCTGGATCGGCCCTCCGCCCTCGGCGATCGAGGCGATGGGATCCAAGATCGGCGCGCGGCGGCGCATGCAGGCGGCGGGCGTGCCGATCGTGCCCGGCACGACGGAGGAGATCCGCGACGCCGCGACCGTGATCGAGCTGGGCGACACCTACGGCTGGCCGATCGCGATCAAGGCCTCGGCCGGCGGCGGCGGTCGCGGCATGGAGGTCGTCGCCTCGGCAGGCGACGCCGAGCGCGCGCTCGAGACCGCGCGGCGCCAGGGCGAGGCCTACTTCTCGGACGCCGCGGTCTACGTCGAGAAGTACGTCGAGGACCCGCGGCACGTCGAGATCCAGGTACTGGCCGACCGCCACGGCGCCACGATCCACCTCGGCGAGCGCGACTGCACGCTGCAGCGCCGTCACCAGAAGGTGCTCGAGGAGTCGCCCTCCCCGGCCGTCTCGCCCGAGCTCCGGGCGCGCATGGGGGAGATGGCGGTGGGCGCGGCGCGCGCCGTGGGCTATGTCGGCGCCGGCACCGTCGAGTGCCTGCTCGACCGCCACGGCTCCTTCTACTTCCTGGAGATGAACACGCGAATCCAGGTCGAGCACCCGGTCACCGAGCTTGTCACGGGAATCGATCTCGTGCGAGCGCAGATCGAGATCGCGGGCGGGGCGGAGCTGCCGATCGCGCAGGCCGACGTCGAGCTGCGCGGGCACGCGTTCGAGTGCCGCATCAACGCCGAGGACGCAGGCGCGGGGTTCCGGCCGGCGCCGGGCCGGATCGTCCGCTACCGCGAGCCCGCGGGGCCGGGCGTGCGCGTCGACTCGGGCATCGAGCAAGGCGACGAGGTGGTGGGCCTCTACGACCCGCTGATCGCCAAGCTGTGCGTGTGGGACAGCGATCGCGAGCGAGCGCGCCGGCGCATGCTGCGCGCGCTCGACGAGCTGGTCGTCGAGGGCGTGCCGACGCTCGCGCCGCTGCACCGGCTGATCCTGCGGCACCCGTCGTTCATCGCGGGCGAGACGTGCGCGGGCCTGATCGAGGGCGAGCTCGCCGGCGCCCTGGCGCCGGCGGAGCCGGCTGAGCCCGCGCCGCCGCCGGCCGAGCAGCGTCACTACGCCGTGGAGGTCGACGGCGCCCGCTACGAGGTCTCGGTCGCCCTGCCCGCGGATGAGCTG
>JALYLC010000534.1 GCA_030774435.1 Actinomycetota bacterium | reverse complement strand
TTGAGCCGGCCGCGGCCGTCGCCGTCAGCGTCACCACCGTCCCCTGCGCGAACGAGGCCGAACAGGTGGCGCCACAGTCGATCCCGGCCGGCGAGCTCGACACCGAGCCCGACCCCGCACCCGCCTTGGTCACCGTCAACGCATGCGTAGGCACTCCCACCAATCCGAGCGCGTCCACGGCGAAGCTGGTGGCGACGATATCGCTGAAGTCGTCGCGGGGGTCCACCGGCCAGGAGCCATCCGGAGACTGCTCACTCAGCAACAGGTCGACGACCTTCGCGTGCCAATTCGAGGGATTCGAGAGGTCGGGCGCGATGTACTGGCCGAAGCCCTTGGTCAGGGCCCAGAGCGAATAGTGGTAGCCGCCGTCGCCGGCCACCTCCCAGTCGCAGCCGAGATCACCGATGACGCACGTACCGTCCTCGTTCATCCCGAAGTGGTGGATCATGCTCCGCACGGTCGCCTTCATCAGCTCGTACTCGTCCAGCACGTCCGTTGCGAAGGTCAGGGCAGCCTGCACCTTGGGGTCGCTGCCCGCGACGCCGTCGTAGCCGTAGCCGAAGAGCAGCGAGCCGGTGTTGTTGGCGTTCGAGGAGAAGCCGCCGGAGGAGATGCCGGGCTCGTAGTCGCCGCCGCCATCGTTCCGTGCGGCGAAGTAGTTGGTCGCCGTCAGCTCCTGGACGTGACGCTGCCAGCCGACGTTGACGCTGGCCGTCGCAGCCGGCACGCCTCCGGTCAAAAACAATCCCGTGAGCGCGAAGCCGGTGTTGGACTCGTCGGAGCGGCCGAAGCTGGCCTCGTAGTTCCAGCCGCCGCAGTACGTGTCGGTGCCGGAGAAGGGCGGGGGCTGGTCGGCCGAGGAGCAGTCGGGAGACAGAGGGTTGCCCGTAACCGCGGGCGGCGCATTCTGGATCGAGATCAGGTACGTCCGCCCGCTACTGATCGCAGCGGGAATGCCCGGAACGACTCCGGTACTGGCCGAGAGCGCGTCGAGGGCCAGGCCGGTGGTGTAGGTCTCGAAGCCAATACCGAAGCTGCCGTCGATGTTCTGCAGGCTCAGCAGGTAGGTGACCGCGCTTTGCAGATGGGTCTGCATCGCGGGCGTCAGGTTGTTGAAGTCTCCTTTGTCGAGGACCCCATACGCGATGACCGCGAACGCCGTCTCGGCCGGCGGGTAGGACGAGCCGAAGCTGCCGTCCGCGTTCTGGTTCGAGTCGATGTGAGCCACACCCTTGGCCACCGCAGCATTCACGTCCGCTTGCGTCCAGTCACCGGGCGCGGCCCGCGCCGACGTCGCCGCCGACAAGACGACGGCCACCATCGTGACTAACAAAAGTGCACGAAAGCTTCCTGGACGAAGGCTCATGGCACTCCTTTCCTCTCATCACCTGCCCCGCAATCAACGGGGTGGCAGGGAGCCGCAGTGTCGCACTCTCTACCCCTCGTCGAGGATTGTCAAGGCCACGCGCCGGCGCCGAGGTCATCGTCCCTGGTCACGCGCCCGGCAGATTCAAACATGCGACCTCTGCCTCCGCAGGGCAGCGCTCTATCCCCTGAGCTACTACGCGGAGTCTACGCCTTTGTCGTTCGAGATCTTGGCCGCTACCGCGGTCCGGCGAATTCCCCCGATTCATGCAGCCTTTTGTGCGACCCGGCGCGACTCACGACGACACCTGATTAACGCTCGTCAGGAAGTGATCAGAGCCAGGGCAGTCCGGCCAGAGCTTCCGAGAACGGGGCCGCGACTGCCGCGGGGAGCAGCCTGTCCAGTTCGCGCTGTCCGGCGTCTGCGAAGCCGTTCGGGAAGACGGACGCGAGCCGCAGGTCGGTGCCGCTCTCTCGCCGCGCGCTCGCCGCCCTCGACGGGATGCCAAGACGAGCCGACTCGAAGCTCGTGTTCCCGGCGCCAAGCGGTGCGCATCTGGATCTCAACAACTGGCGGCGACGGGAGTGGCAGCCGGCGCTGGAGGGCGCGGGCGTCGACCGGCGGCGCATCTACGACCTTCGCCACACGGCCATCTCCAACTGGCTGGCGGCCGGTATCGGAGTGTTCGAGGTTTCGCGCTACGCCGGCACGAGCCTGGCCATGATCTCGAGCGTCTACGGCCACCTGACCGTCGGTGCGACGGCGAGCGCCGCCGCGCGTATCGCTTCCTTCGCGGACGTTTGTGCCACGACTGTGCCACAAGCGCCCGAGGCCTCAGTCGAGCCAGACGCAGAAAATAGCTCAACCATGCTGTTGCGAGCGATGGGCCCGGAGGGATTCGAACCCCCGACCGGAAGCTTCGAAGGCTTCTGCTCTGTCCCCTGAGCTACGGACCCGCACCAAGGATAGCCCGGCGCTCCGCGGGGCCGCCCGCCGTCACCCGCAGGGAATCTGAGCCTCGATGCGCGTGCCGGAGCTGGCGGGGCTCTCGATGCGCAGGCCGCCGTCGAGCGCTTCGATGCGATCGGCGAGCCCGCGCAGGCCCGAGCCGCGGGCGGGATCGGCTCCGCCGATGCCGTTGTCGGAGATGACGACGCGGGCAGTGTTGTGAGCGAGCGTGACGCTGACACTGGCGCTCTCGGCCTGCGCGTGCTTGGCGATGTTCGTCACCGTTTCCGCCACGACGTAATAGACCGCCGCCTCGACGGGCTCGGGCAGCCGCTCGCCTGGCAGATCGGTGAGCTCGACGGGGAGGGGAGCGCGGGCGAGGATCGCTTCCAGTGCCGGACCGAGGCCGCGGTCGGTGAGGATCGCAGGGTGGATGCCGCGGGCCAGCTCGCGCAGCTCGTCGAGCGCGCGGGCGAGCTCGGCTTGCGCTTCCTCGAGCAGGCCGGCCACGGCATCCGGCCGCCGTTCGAGCGCGCTCTGGGTGAGGCGCAGCTGCAAGGCGAGGGAGACGAGGCGCTGCTGCGCGCCGTCGTGGAGATTGCGCTCGAGGCGGCGTCGCTCCGCGTCGCCCGCGCCCACGATGCGCGCGCGCGACGCGGCCAGCTTGTCGTGCGCGTCCGCATTTGCGAGGGCCTGCGCGACGAGGTCGGCGAAGTCACACAGGCGCTGCTCGGATCCCATGGGAAGCGGGCTCTCGTCGACCGAGGAGGCGACGAGCGCGCCCCAGAGGCCTCCAGCCAGCTTGACCGGGGCCGCCACGCTCGAGCGGTAACCATGCGAGCGCAAGTCTTCGACCAGCCTGCCGGCGTCCTTCGGATAGGTGACCCGGCGCGCTTCGCCTGTGCGGTAGACCTCGACCAGGGCGGAGACCTCGTCGCCGATCTCGATCGTCGACCCGACCGGGAAGAGCAGCGCGCCGGTGTCGCTCCAGCCGCCCAGCACCGTGACTCTGCCGGGGGCGTCGTAGCGCACGATCGTCGCCGTGGCCACGCCCAGCGCGCGCGCGGTCTCGTGCATGACCTGGCCGAAGACGCGCGCCGGATCGGCCTCGCTGACGACGAGGGTCGCGATGCGCCGGAGCGCGGCCTGCTCGTGCGCGAGGCGGCGGGCTGCAGCCTCGCTCTCGGCACGCTCCGCCGTCACGGCGGCCAGGATCATCGAGGTCAGCACAGCCACGCCGACGAACAGCTGTGTGGCGATCAGGCTGTCGCTCAGGGAGTTGCGCACGAACGGCCCCGAGCCGTTCGACGTGTCCCAGATCGTGAGCGCAGATGCAGCCAGCAGCGCCGCGGCGGCGCCGCGCGGACCGAAGCGCAGCGACGCCCAGATCAGTGCCGGGAAGATCACGTACGGGACGTCGCGTTGCGATGCGAGGGCGGTCAGCAGGAGCAGGGCGACGATCAGCGCCGTTCCTTCGGTGGTCTGACTCCTCGTCAGGCGCATGCGCGCGGCTGCCCATGTGAGCGCGGCCGGAGCGACGACGAGCGCGCCGGCGAGGTCGG
The DNA here is from genome assembly GCA_030774435.1 of Actinomycetota bacterium. Lineage (GTDB taxonomy): Bacteria > Actinomycetota > Thermoleophilia > Gaiellales > JALYLC01 > JALYLC01. Next base: position 6,151 of record JALYLC010000534.1, on the reverse strand, counting down.
ACAGCCACCACGTTCGCCAGATGCGCTGGGCGCCGATCGCCGGGAGGTCGCCCGCGACCCAGATCGCGAGCACGCCGAGGCCGGCACCGAGCGCCGTACCGGCCGCCGAGCAGACGATCAGGACGAGCACGTCCCTGACCCTGAGGCCCGGTCGCCGAGCCCCCAGCCGGATCAGCAGGACCGCCGCCACGACGATCGCGACAACGGTGCCGAGCGTCTGGCCGAGCGTCACGCCGAGCGGCGTCGAGTAGTCGCCCGCCAGCAGATCGCCGATCACGATCGCCGGCCAGAGGCTCTGGCCGTAGACCACGAGGGCTGCGATGCCCAGGCCCACGGCGGGCCAGAAGGCCGTCACCGAGCCGTACGTGCTCGTAGCGGTGTGCGGATAGGCGAGCTCGACGCCGATGCGCGCCGCCGCGTAGTAGGCGGCCGCGGTCACTCCGACTGCCAGCAGGTAGCGCCTCCCGACCAGCCTCTGCCTCACCCCCGCCGAACCCCCTTTGAGAGCGCGCTACGGCGCCGCTCGGCGCCCGCTTGCCATCCCTCTCCGGGGGTGAGGCTAGCCGTACCCACGCGCCTTCGCTCCCATGAGAGCATCTGATCAATGCCGGTAAGAGTGCTGATCGTGGACGATCACCCGAGCTTCCGCGCGACGGCGCGGCTGCTGCTCGAATCCGAGGGGTTCGAGGTCGTGGGAGAGGCGGCGGACGGCATGTCGGGCCTGCGCGCTGCGCGCGAGCTCGAGCCCGACCTCGTGCTGCTTGACGTGCAGTTGCCGGACATCGACGGCTTCGAGGTCGCCGCACTGCTGACGGCCGGCGGAGGCGGGCCGTCCGTGGTGCTCACATCCAGCCGCGACGAGGCCGACTTCGGACCGCTCGTGAGCGAGAGTGGAGCCCGTGGCTTCGTGCCCAAGGCCGAGCTGTCGGGCGCAGCCCTGCTGGCCCTTCTGGAGGCCGCGTGACCGCTATCCTCGGGCCCGCATGACCGTCGATCTCGCTGTTGCGACTCCGACCTTCCTCGACCTCACGTTCGTCGGCCTCGAAGGGATGCCGGGCAAGGGCGAGGAGCGGTTCGCCGCCGATCTCGTGCGCTCGCCGGGTGGCGGGGCAATCACCGCCGTCGGCGCAGCCCGGCTCGGTCTCGCGACCGCCCTGGCGGCGCCGCTCGGCGACGACGACGCCGGCGATTTCGTGCGCGCCTGCCTGGAGCGCGACGGCGTCGGCCTGCCCGAACGGCGCAGCCCGCGAACGCCGACCACGGTCGTGATGCCAGTGGAAGGCGATCGCTCGATGGTGACTGTCGACCCGGGCGTGCGCGCCAGCGCGGCCGACGTCGCGGCCCTGGAACCGCGTGCCGTCGCTCTCAGCCTGGATCAGCTCTACTGCGTGCCGGCCGGCGCTGCGGCCTACGTGACGTGCGGCGACGACGACGCGCGCGCGTTCGCGCGCCGGCCACCGGCGAAGCTCGCGGGCGCGCGCGCCCTGTTCGTGAGCCAGCGTGAAGCGCTCACCCTGACCGAGGAAGGCGACGTCGAGGCCGCCGCGGCGGTGCTCGCGCGCAGCGCTGAGCGCGTCATCGTCACGCTCGGCGACAAAGGTGCGATGGCTGTCGTCGAGGGTCAGACCATCTTCGCGCCTGCCATCAGGGCGACCCCGCTCGATACGACGGGCGCCGGCGACCTGCTCGTCGCGGCCTACATCTGGGGCGATCTGCGCGGAGCCTCGCCGGAGGAGTGCCTGCGCTGGGCAGTGCTCTACGCCGGTCTCTCCATCGCCACGCCGACGGGAGTCGGCGGTGCGGTCAGCGAGACGCGGCTGCTCGACGAAGGGGCGCAGCGCGGTCTCGCGGCGCCTCCGGTCACGGCTCCCTGACGGTACTGTGAAGCTCGCGCCGACGCTCGTCGCCGCATTGGCCTGCGCGCTGGCGCTGGTCGTCGCCGATGCACCGGCAGATGTCGCGCCGACAGGCGCCGTGGGCGCACTGGCCGTCTCGGCGCAGAGCGGCCGGGTGCTCGTGGGAATCGACGGCGCGCGGCCTGGCTCGTGGCTGTTCGCGAGCGATGATCAGGGCGCGACGTGGGTGAAGGCGCGCGGGCTGGCGGGAGTGGCGGGCGTGACCGCGCTGGCGTTCGCGCCGAGCATGCCAGCCGTCGCCTACGCGGCGTCCATCACTCGGCGCTCGGGCCGCCTCGGGAGCGCCTTCTTCGCCTCGGGCGACGCGGGCATGAGTTAGCACGCGACAGCGTGGAAGTCGACGGTGGGGATCTTCCACCGGCAGCTCCCGGCAGCCGTCGACACGATCGTGATCGACCCGCGGCAGCCGCGCACCGTCTACGCGGTCACGCACGGTGTGCTGCGCAGGAGCCTGAACGGCGGTGCGTCATGGACCGTCGCGCGCGCCGGGCTGCCGCCGACCCTCGACATCACGTCCTCGCGGACGCAGCAGCTGGTCGCGGGCCTCGGCGGGGCGCTGTACTACGCCACCGGCAGCCGGGCGGGTGCCGGCCAGGTCTTCCGCTCGCTGAACCGCGGCGACTCGTGGCAGCGAGCGGGCCGCGGCCTGCCCGCGGTCGTGCCGGGCTGGGCGCTGCTGGCTCTGGCGAGCGACGTGATGCGCGCGGGCGCCGTCTACGCCGCCACCGGTCGCGGGCTCTACCTGACGGTCGACAGTGGCCGCAGCTGGAGCCGTGCGCTCAGCGACCCGTCCACGGCCGTCGCGACCGCGAAGCTGGCCGGCAGCCCGGTAGTCGTGATCGCACCCCAGCGGCGCGGCCTGGTCGAGCGGATCGGAGCCGCTGCGGCCTGGAAGCGCTTGCGGGAGCCGCCCGGCGGGCTCGGGTCGTTCGCGCTCGATCCGGCGAATGCGGGGCGCATCTACGGCGCGACGTACACGCAGAACGATCCCACCTCCAGCGCCTGCGCCACGCTCTGGGCCTCCGGGGATTCCGGGGCGACCTGGACGTCGGCCGGCAGCGCGCTGCCGCTCGTCCGGAAGAACTGCTCCTAAGAGAGCGCGGCTTTCACGCACCACGGCAGCCGCAGGCGCGAGCTTGCGCATGCGGAGGCGCGCCCGTACGCTCGCGGCTGGACGGAACGTCGAGGAGGGGCACGGCATGGCTGCAGCACACGGGTCCGTTGGAGCGGCAAGGCCTGCGCGCACGGGGTCGCAACGGATCTCGGCGGTGGATGCTGCGGCGCTCGTCAACTCCGGCGATTGGGTCGAGTATGGAGCGGGCATGGGCCAGCCCGACGTGTTCGACAGCGCGCTCGCGGAGCGCGTCGACGAGCTCGAGGACGTGAAGATCCGCGCCTGCCTGACGCTGCGGCCGCGGGCCGTGCTCGAGGCCGACCCTCAGCGCGATCACTTCCACTGGTTCAACTGGCACTTCACGGGCTATGACCGCGCGAAGGGCGACGTCGGATGCGCGAACTACATCCCCTGCAACCTCGGTGAGATCCCGGACTACTACCGGCGCTTCATAAACCCGCCGGAGATCGCCGTGATCAAGGCCTGCCCGAAGGACGCGCGCGGCTTCTACAACTTCAGCCTCGCGGCACTATGGGAGCGCGCGATCGTTGAGCGCGCCAAGCTCGTGATGGTCGAGGAGTCGGCCGGGTTGCCGTATCTCGACGGGCTCGAGAACGCGGTGCACGAGAGCGAGGTCGACTACGTCATCGAGGGCAGCGACGACGGCCCGCCCGAGATCCCGAACCCGCCTCCCACCGATATCGACCGCGCGGTCGCGCTGCTGATCGCGGCCGAGATCGAGGATGGCAGCTGCCTGCAGATCGGCATCGGAGCGATGCCGAACGCCGTCTGCTCGCTGCTGCTCGAGAGCGGCGTGCGCGATCTCGGCATCCACACGGAGATGCTCACCGACGGCATCATCGACCTCTACCGGGCAGGCGTCGTCACCGGCGCCCGCAAGAAGCTCTATCCCGGCAAGGTCGTCTGCACGTTCGGGGTCGGGACGAAGACGCAGTACGAGACGGCCGATCGCAACCCCGACTTCCTGTGCCACGCCGTCGACCTGATCAACCAGCCAGACATCGTGATGCAGAACGACGGCGTCGTGGCGATCAACAACACGACGCAGATGGACCTGCAGGGCCAGGCCGCCAGCGAGTCGGCCGGCCACCGCCACATCAGCGGCACGGGCGGCCAGTCGCAGTTCGTACGCGGCGCCTACGCATCGGCGGGCGGTAAGTCCTTCATCTGCATGTCGTCCACATACGAGCGCCGCGGCGTGCGCGCTAGCCGCATCGTCGTGGATTTGACGCCCGGCAACGTCGTCACGGCCACGCGCTCAGACATCATGTACGTCGTCACCGAGTACGGGATCGTCAACCTCAAGGGCAAGTCCGTGCCCGAGCGGGCCCAGGCGATGATCTCGATCGCCCACCCGGACTTCCGCGACGAGCTCGAACGCGCGGGGCGCGGGCACGGCCTGATCCCCAAGGGCTTCTTCTAGCTCCCGGCAGCCCGCGCGGCGTGCAGGTACGGGCTGCGACAATGCGCAACGTGCGTGCATCCTGGATAGCGAGCGTGCGACGGATATGGAGTGGAATCGGCTCGCCGTTTGCGCTGCCGGCCATGGGCACAGCGGATGAGGGCACGTGGTACGAACTCCGCCCCGACGGGATTCCGTTGGTCGCGGTCGCAAACCCGGAACGGTATGGCGACCGGGCGCAGGCGGAGGAGGCTGCCAGCCGACTGCGGATGAGGCACTCCGACTTCCGATTCGTCGAGATCATCAGCTACGAGATTCGGAACGGCAGGCGCTCCGAGGCGACCTTGGTCGAACGCGTCTAGGAGACCGCTGAAGAAGTCGTTCTGGTCGCTGGGCTTCTCGGGCTTGTGGCCGAGATTTCGGGGCGTGGCTTGCGTTCGGGTGGGTTCTCAGCAGGGCTGGAGGTGGCGGCTGATCGGGTTGAGGTTGACCAGGGCGGCTGTCGAGGCGGCCTGTAGTTCGGCCTTGCGGCTTCCGTGATAGCGCATTTGCGGGCGCCGTAGCGGTGGCAGAGCAGGCTCGGGCGCATCAGTCGCGGCGGCCGAGACTGAAGTGTGTGGCTCTGCATGCTGCTGGCGCCCATGATCTTTGCCCGTCCCTCTGCACCGATCTCGGCGGGGTTTGAGTAATACGGGTTAGGTCGGGCTCCAGTGCACCTACTAGGACGGCTTTCAAACCCGCCTGAGCCTCTCGCCCGCGTCCTTGGCGGGTGACTTCAAAGCTCCGGGCGCAGTCGGAACGCCTCAAGCCTGCCTTCTAGGATCTGCGTGATGCATCCGATCCCGCCGCCACGAGGCGATGGCCGGCGTTCAGCGCGGAGAACGGGACGCCGGCCGGTCGCCGTCAGCCGAGCACGTGGAACGTGAAGTCGTAGGCGGAGCCCTTCGCGTCGCGCGCGTGGAGGTCCATCGTGCCTCTCGCCTTGCGGTAGGCGCCCGTGCCGCCCGTGATCGAGAGCGTGCTGTCGCCGGCGTCGAGGAATGGCCCCTCGACGGTGATCTGGCCGTTCTTGAGCGAGGTCGTCCACGCGCATTCCCACGAAACGCCGGGCACGGTGCGCACGCACTGGCCGCCGTCGCTGCCGACCGCCGTGGTGTTCGCGGCGTCGTAGATCGTGTTGCCGAAGCCCAGCGTGTCGCCGACCGAGTCGCCGGCCGTGCCGTTGTCGACGACCGTGTCGCTGGTGGCCCGCTCGACGACGCGGAACGTGGTGCCGTGGTGTGCGGGCGTCGCGAGAGCGCTCGAAACCGCGACGACTGCGAGCACTGCGAGCGTCGCGAGGACGCCTCCGAGCAGCATCTTTCGCATCCTGGTCTCCTGACGGTCGAGGATGGGTGTGCGAGTCTCTGCCTCGCACCGCGGGAAGTCAAGCCGGGTAGCCGAAGACACCCCTGTTGACGGCCACCGCCGCGCGGTACCTACGCTGACCCAGACCGGCGACAGGAGTTCTGCATGCAACGGGCTGCGAATCGGCGTGATCGGCGTCGGCAGGTCCTCCTGCCCGTGAGGACCTAGCGAGCGGTACACCGTGAATCAAGCTGAGCAGGGGAATCGTCGTGGAAGCGACAACGCCATGCACCTAATAGGACTGCTTTCAAACCCGCCCTTCCATCTGGCGAGCGTGCTCAGCCTCATCTA
>JALYLC010000533.1 GCA_030774435.1 Actinomycetota bacterium | reverse complement strand
GGCCTCGACCGCCGCTCGCCAGTCACCCGCGAGCTCGAGGCCGACGGGCCCGGGCACCAGCGGGAGCTGCGACGCCGGGGTGCCGCAGCGGAGTGCCCAGAGCGCAAGCTCGCCCGCCAGTGACACGATTGCATCGATGGCCGGCAACGCCAGCCCGCCCAGGGCGTGCTCCCGGCCGGCCGCGTGATTTCCGTCGAGCCATTCGATCTCGGCGCACGCGGCCCGCACGACGGCCTCGCGGAAGCCGTCCGGCGCCCCGGCAACCTCCGCCAGGGCGCCGAACGCGAGCTCGCGCGCCCCGGGCTCGCCCAGGCGCGCAAGAGCCGTGGCTTCGAGGGCGGTGGAGATCGCGGACTCGACCGCGACCACGCGATGGGCAGCGCGCCCGAGGGCCGCCGCATCCCGCAGGCGACCGCGATCGAGCAGGCTCTTGCCAAGCGATTGCGTGACGTCGTCGAGGGGCGCATCGAGCCCGCGCTCGCTGAAGAGCCGCTCGGCCTGCGGGAACAACCGGTCGGCGTTCGCGTGATCGCGCAGCATCGCGGCGACGACCATGCCATTCACGAGAGCGCGAACCTGCTCGTGCAGGTCGCCGCAGCGCCAGGCGTCTGCGAGCGCCTGCTCGAACGCGAGCGGAGCCGAAGGATCCCCCTCCATGCCATCGACGAGCGCAACGCTGATGTCGATGGCCACGCCGGCGACAGCGGACTGCGCGCGCTCGGCGGCCTGACGAGCGCGCGGCACGAGAGCTCGCAAGCGCGCCGAGTCGTGGCGGACCGCGAGCAGCGTCACATTCCAGGCGAGAGCGAGAGCCAGCTCGGCCTCGTCTCCGGCGCGCTCGAGCACGGCGACAGCCGTTTCGGCCGCATCGTCGGCGTCGTCCCAGCGAGCCAGGATCCAGTAGGCCCGGGCGAGGTTTCGGAGCGCGCGGCCCTGCCCGATGCCATCGCCGAGCTGCCCGTAGATAGCTGCGGCCTCGCGCAGAACCCTGGCCGCCCCGCCGGCATCCCGGCCGCCCAGCCAGAGTGCCGTGCCCAGGCTCGTGAGCAGATCGGCGCGCCTCCCGGCCGGTTCGTCACGCCCGTTTGCGAGCGCGAGCTCGTAGAGCGCGGCCGCTTCGGGCAGGGCACCGTCGCTCAGTGCGCGGTCTGCGGCAAGGCTCGCATGCCGCCGCACCGCGTCGCTCCGCCCGGCGAGGGCGGCATGGTGGGCGATGCGGCCATGTTCGAGCGGCGAAGGCCCGGCTTCGAGCGCATCGACGACCGCCTCGTGCAGCGCTTCGCGCCGCGTCGCCGGCGTAGTCGCCTCCACGGCTCGGCGGATGAGCTCGTGCCTGAAGGTGAGCGCACGACCGTCGTCGACGAGAATGCCGGCATCGAGACACTGCTCGATCGCGACGGGTGAGGACCCCGAGACCCGGCGGAGGAGCGCAGGCGGAATCCTCCCAGCGATGGCCGCGGCGGCCTCGAGCGCAGCTCGGGCGGCGGGAGCGAGACGCGACGCCCGCGCAAGGGCTGCCTCCCGCACCGTGCCCGGAAGGTCCTCGCCCGCCGCCTCGAGGAGCTCGACGACGAGGAAGGGATTGCCCGCGGTGAGCGCGTAGATGCGCTCCGCGTCGCGCCCGAACGGCGCGGCAAGCTCGGCCACCGCGGCGGCTGTCAGCGGCCGCGGCGCGACGCGCGCGACGCTCGGCAAGGAGGCGAGCTCGGCCGCAAGCGTCCGCAACGGATGGCCTGGCGGCAGCTCGTCGTCACGATACGTCGCTATCACGACCAAGGGCGCGCTCTCGACGCGGCGCGCGAGCAGACGCACCACGTCCAGCGTGAGCGCGTCGGCCCAGTGCAGATCCTCGATCGCCACGACCGTGGGCCGAGAGGCGGCGCAGAGCGCCCGCGCGAGCGCGGGGGCATCGGCGCTCGCCAGCGCCTCGTCCAGGCCCGTGACCACGAGCGCCAGATCGCGAAAAGGCCCGAGCGGCTCGGGCACCGAGAGCGGCTCACACCCGACTACGGCCGCGAGCGCGCGATCCCGCACCGACTCGCGCAGGAGTCGCACGAGCGTGCTCTTGCCGATGCCGGCCTCGCCAGGCACGAGCACGAATGACCCGCGCGCCTCAGCCGCCTCGGCGACCGCCGCGAGCAACCGCGCGACGTCGGTCTCGCGCTCGAGGATCTCCACCGCGCGATTCTCGCATGGACTGGAGTCTCCACCCGCTCGCCGTCCCCGTCTGAGCCCCGGCGCATACATCGGGGTCAGGCACGCATATTGCGTACCTGACCCCGATTCATGCAGCCGCCGCGAGCACCGCTATCCGCTCCTCGCTCCAGGGCTCGCTCATGATCACGACTGCGTGCTCGATACCGAGGTCGGCGAGTCTCGCGCATCGCTCCGCGAAGGCCGCTGCCGTCTCGCCCGGCTCGAGGCGCGTGCTGATCGTCTTCTCGATCTCCCCGTAGGGCCGGCCGGCGGCTTCGCAATGCTCGGCGAGGACGGCGAGCTTGCGCCTGACCGTCGCGCCGCCGTCTGGGATGTCGAAGAGGTTGCAGGCGTCGGCATGACGGGCGACGACCCGGAGCGTCTTGCGCTCCCCCATGCCGCCGATCAGGATAGGTGGGTGCGGCCGGGTGAGCGACTGCGGGCTGTTGAGCGGCCGCTCGAGGCGGTGGTGAGCGCCCGCGAACGCCGAGACATCGCCTGCCCACATCTGCAGGGCAAGCCGGAGCGTCTCCTCGAGCCGCTCGTAGCGCTCGGCAGTCGAGGGCAGCGAGAGACCGAGCGCGAGCGCCTCCCCCTGGTGGTAGCCGGTGCCGATCCCCAGCCAGGCCCGCCCACCCGAAAGCACGTCGAGCGTCGTCACTGCCTTGATCAGGAGGCCGGGAGACCGGTAGGTCGCGGCCGTCACCATCGCTCCGAGCCGGATGTGCTCGGACAGTCCCGCCAGGAAGCCGAGCGTCGTGTACGCCTCGAGCATCTCGGCGTCCGGCAGGCTGCCGGGGGCGGCCTGGAGGAGGTGATCCGGAACCCACACGGTGTCGAGGCCCCCCGCCTCGGCCGCGCGGACGACGCTTGCGAGCTCCGCGCCGAGGCGTGCCGGCCCGCTCGGCCAGGAGTAGTTCGTGATGCTGAGGCTGATCCGCATCTCGTGCTCAGACATCGTCGCTCAGGCGGTCGAGGCGCGTGCGGTACTCGTCGTCGCCGATCTCGCCGCGGGCATAGCGCTCGGCCAGGATCCCGCGCGCGCGGTCACCCGGCCAGCCGGCGCGCGGCCAGCAGCCCCAGCCCCGGCGCATGAACGCGAAGCGGATGACGAGGGCGATCGCGACGATCCAGACCAGCGGGAAGAAGAGAAACCACCAGTGCTCGGGACCGTCAGTGCTTGCGAACAGGATGTTGGTCATCGCGCGTCTCCTCTCTCGTGGATATCTAGCGCAGGACAAACTTAGCACACTAACGATTAGTACACGAATAGTTAGACCAGCTACACTTCGAGACGATGATGAGGCCGCACGGAACCCCCACCGGGCTGAAGCTGGCCACCACCTCGAAAGCCGTCGGCGCTGCGTTCAACGCGGCCCTGAGCGCCGAGGGAGGCTCGGTTCCCGTGTGGCTGATCCTCAGCTCGCTCAAGCAGAGCCTGTGGTCGACCCAACTCGACCTCGCCCGCTCGCTCGGCATCGAAGGGCCCACGCTCACGCGACACCTCGACAATCTCGAGCGCAACGGCCTGGTGAGCCGGCGGCGCTCCGAGACCGATCGGCGCGCCTTCCACGTCGAGCTGACCGAGGCCGGCGAGACGGCCTACGACCGCCTTCTCGGCGCCGTGATCGCCTTCAACCAGCGGCTCTCCTCGGGCCTCAGCCGCGACGACCTGCGCCGCCTCGACGAGATGCTCACCCGGCTCGCCGACAACGTCGCGAGCGACCGCGCGGTCCCGGGGTAAGGATTCCCCGTTCCTCAACACCCACCGTGCAGGGAGGCGAAGCGGGACAGGAGTGACGATGGACGCGGATGCGCGAGTGGATGGGAATGCGCGGCAGGTCGCATGGAGACAGGCGCTGCTGTGCTCGGCCGGCCTGCCGGAGGAGCTCTCGCGGGCCGTCGCCGCGAGCCGCGGCCATGACGTGAACGACCTGCTCGGCCTGCTGGAGCGGGGATGTCCTGCGGCGACGGCGCTGCGCATCACGGCCCGCGACGACAAAGCGCCGAGCCCGTGAGCGAGCGGCCGCTGATCCGCCCGGCCCCTCACGCCGCACAGCCGAGCACGGCGCGTGAGGTGACGGCGCCCGCACCGCGCCCCGACGACGAGGCGCACTGGCTCACGCCGCTCACCTCGACCGGGCCCGCGCACGACCACGCCGTGCGGGAACTGCATGGTCTGCTACTGCGAGCGAGCCGCTTCGAGGTTGGCCGGCGTGCGGGCGCTCTCGGCCTCGCGCACAGCGCCGAGCTCGACGACATCGCCAATCAGGCGGCTGACGACGCGCTGCTTGCGGTCATGTCACGGCTCGAGCGCTTCGAGCGGCGCAGCAGGTTCACGACGTGGGCCTACAAGTTCGCGATCCACACGGCGGGCGTCGCCGTTCGCCGCCACGCCTGGCGGAATCGCGAGCTGGCCACCGACTCGAGAGAGAGCCTGGAGCAGCTCACGTCGCTCGCGGACGACCCCGCCGAGGCGGCGCAGATGCGCGAGCTGCTCGCGCGCATCGCTGCGGCGATCGCGCGCCTCACGCCGCACCAGCGCGATGTCTTGCTCGCGCTGGCCGTCGACGGCGTGCCGATCGACGTCCTCGCCGACCGCCTCTCGACCAACCGCAACGCGCTCTACAAGACGCTGCACGACGCCCGGACGCGCCTGCGGAGCCTGCTCGCTCACGAGGAGACGACATGACCACTGCGACGCCGGCGCTCGTGGCGGCCCTCCTGGGGCCCGCCGGGCATCAGATCGGCTGCGACGAGTGCTTCGAACGGCTCGATGCCTACGTCGAGCAGGAGATCGCCGGGCTGGACGCCGAGGCCTCGGTGCCCGGCATGCGAGCGCATCTCGCGGGCTGCCCCGCTTGCCAGGAGGAGCACGGGTCGCTACACGCGCTGGTCAGGGCCGAGACCTGCGAGGCCCACGGATGAGCGCGACACTGGCACCCCAGGAATGGCACGAGATCACCGCTCCGCCGCCCTGCATCGCGCTCGCCGCGGCCGGCGTCGCGGCCGGCTACGACGCGGGGACGCTCGCCGGCGAAGAGCTCTGCCGGCTGGTCGCGGAGCTCGCCGCCAGGGCCGATCTGTGGAAGCCGCTCGTCGTGCGCGATGCCGCTCGCAGGCGCTACCGGCTGCTGCTCGAGGACGCGCGCCTCGACATCTGGGTCCTCAGCTGGATGCCCGGCCAGGCGACCGGCTACCACGATCACGGAAGCTCGAACGTCGGCCTGACGACGCTGCAGGGTGCCGTCATCGAGCGCCAGATCCGACTCGGGTGGCGGAACATCGAGCGCGAGCTCGTACCGGGCTTCGTCCAGCCGGGCGCGGCGGGATACATCCACTCGGTCAGCCACGGCCGCGGCACGCCCGCAGTCACCCTCCATGCCTACTCGCCACCACTCGTGCAGGTCGGTCAGTACCGCTCGGGACCGCTGGGCGAGCTCCGGCGTGAGCGACAGCACGGCCGGCAAGAGCTGCTCGACCACACGATCGCCGAGGCTCGCCGGAACTGAACCTAGGAGAGCTTCACCGTCAGGATCTGGTGCGGGCGGAACGGGAGCAGCACGGAATCGCCGGCGACCTCGAGCGCCTCGCCGTCGTCCTCGAGGACGTTCGCACGGCGCGCGGATGCGAACGGCGCCGCGACGCGCAGGCGGGCGCGACCGCGCGCACCGTGCGCCTCGTAGAGGCGCAGGACGAGCGCGTCGGAGTCCTCGGCGCGCTTGATCGTGTCGAGCACGAGATTGGGATCGTCCACCGAGGCGAACGACTCCGGCAGCGGCGCCGAGCTCCAGCGCAGGGGCGCGTTGAAGCACGCCGCCTCGCCGACGACACCGGCCTCGCGCCAGCCGCCGGCGTGCGGCATCAGCGCATAGGCGAACTCGTGCCGTCCGACATCCGCCTCGGGGTCGGGCATGCGCGGCGAGCGCAGCAGGCTGAGCCGTAGCTCGCTGCCCAGGCAACTCCAGCCGTACTTGCAGTCGTTCAGGAGCGCGACGCCGAACCCGTGCTCGGAGAGATCGGCCCAGCGGTGCCCGGGCACCTCGTAGCGCGCCCGGTCCCAGCTCGTCGACCGGTGCGTGGGCCGCTCGGCATGGCCGAACGGCATCTCGTAGGTGGCGTTGCGCGCGCGCACCGCGAGCGGGAAGCACACCTTCAGCAGCGTGTGCTCCTCGTGCCAATCGACGGTCGTATGGAACTCGACGCGGCGCGCTCCCGCGTCGAGCCGTACGACCTGCGAGAGCCCTGGCCGCTCGAAGGCGATCTCGGCACGAAGCGGAGTCGAGCTCGCGCTCCAGGAAGTCGCCGGCGCGTACTCGCGCCGCGTCTCGAGCGCCGAGGGGTCGATGTCCCACGCGTCGAACGCGACCGGGCGGTCGTCGTAGAGCTCGAAGACGTTGCCGCGCGCCGCCAGAGACTCGCGACCGCTCGCCTTGTGCAGCACGGACTCGACTGCGCCGTCCGCCGCGAGCGTCACGCGCACGTGCGCATTCTCGAGCGTGAGGCCGTCGATGCGCGCCTCGTCGGCGGGCTCGGCGACGCGCGCTGCGCCGAACGGCGCGGCCGCATAGAGCGAATCGCCGACCACCTCGCGGCGTGCGAAGCCGAGCGTGTTCGCCAGCGTCTCGCCCGGGCCCGCGAGCGCGTCCGCGCCCGCCACGACGGCGGCCAGATCGCGCTCGGCGTCCTCGTACACGAGCCGGATCGACGAGCCCGGCAGGATGTCGTGGAACTGCTGGAGCAACAGCAGCTTCCAGAGCCGCTCGAGCTCCTCGCGCGGGTACCCGGGAGCGAGACAGGAG
>JALYLC010000532.1 GCA_030774435.1 Actinomycetota bacterium | reverse complement strand
GCGCTGCTCAACATTCTCCCCACCGTCGAGCAGTTCGAGCGGATGGCGGCCGGTCCGTCGCTCGGCTACTGGCCGTGGTTCCTGCTGGCACAGCCGGCGCCCTTTCCCGAGCGGATGATCGGCGCCGACCCCGCCGGTCTGCTCGAGCACGTCTTCTCGACCTGGGCGAGCCGGCCCGCGGCGATCGGTGCGGTGAGCCGCGAGGCGTATCGCCAGGCGATGACGCCGGCGACGATCGCAGCGATGTGCGCCGACTACCGAGCGAGCTTCCACGTCGATCGCCAGCACGACGCAGATGACCGTGCCGCAGGCCGATGCATCGCGGCCCCCGCGCTGCTCGTCACCGGCGAGGACGAGACACAGCTCGCGGACGCAGCCGACGTCTGGCGGGCGTGGGCGCAGGATCTTGCCGCGACGCGGGTGCCCGGCGGACACTTTCTTCCCGAGGAGGCACCTCGCGAGCTCGCCGAGGCGCTCATGGCCTTCTTGGGTGCGAGCGGAGCGCGCTGACCGGCCGCGAGATGGTCGCGGCCGGCCCGTACTCTGTGCCGATGGCCGATTGGGTGACGATCTCAGCGCTGGCGACCGCGGGTGGCACCCTCGTGCTGGCGGGCGCGACGTTCGCCTCCGTGCGTTCGGCCAACCGGGCCGCGCGGGTCGCCGAGGAGTCGCTGCTTGCCGGCATCCGCCCGCTGCTGATGCCCTCACGGCTCGAAGATGCCCCGGTCAAGGTCAGCTTTGCCGACAACCATGTCGCGATGGCGCCCGGGGGTGGCGGCACTGCCGAGGCGACCGACGGCGCCATCTACCTGACGATGTCGGTGCGCAACGTCGGCAGCGGCATCGCGGTGCTCGACGGCTGGCGGGTCGAGCTGACGTCCGATCTCGCGCGTTCCGAAAGCCCGCCACTCGAGAGCTTTCGTCGCCTCACCCGTGACATCTACGTTGCTGCCGGCGACGTCGCTTTCTGGCAAGGGGCGTACCGCGATCCGGCGGAGCCGGAGTTCGCCGAAGTCAGCGCGCTGATCACGTCGCGCGAGCGGGTCGTCGTCGACCTGCTGTACGGCGACCACCAGGGCGGCCAGCGAGTGATCAGCCGGTTCTCGCTGCAGCCGCGCGACGACGGCAACTGGCTGGCGGTGGTGGCGCGGCACTGGAACGTCGACCGTCCCGACCCGCGCTGAGGTCCAGGCTCGCCGGCGGACACCGGCCGAGCCCGCCGCCATCGCGACGCGCGCGAATCCTCCGTCCGACGTGCATCTTCTCTTCTGACCAGGGGATAGCGTCATGGGCGTGCTGCGTGTGCGCTATCGCGAGTGGCGTCGCCGCCGCGCCTGGCGGCGCCTCGAGGAATGGGAGGCGCTGGATCGGCGTCGCGATCCCCTACCGCCGATCGAGCAGTACCGCTGGAACATGCGTGGCGAGTGGCTTCGGCGGCGCGTCGAGAAATTCGGAAAGCCCAAGACGCCCGATGCTTGAGCCGTCCAGGGGTAGACGCTGAGGATGCCCGGCTAACCCGTCGTGGGTTGCAAAATCCCCATAATTCGGCAGATTCTGGTGGGAACGGAGTGGCAGACCGCGCGGGAGGGACGGGCCGGCCGTGGCGAGTGAGACGCCCTGGCCAACGCGCACGACGCCTCGTACCTCGGCGATCGGAGACTCGCCCTCGCCGTCGAGCCTCCGCGCCACGATCGCGGCCGCATAGTCGAGCGTGGGCGCGCGCGTCGCATCCTGATCCGGAGTCAGTTCCAACCCCACGGTGGTCGGCTCGTCGGGCGTCGCCGCGCGCTCGCTCGATCGCGGCCGCGCACTGGTGAAGCGCGAGACCCGAAGCAGCGGCGCCGAATCGAGCTCGGGCACCCTGACATCGCGCGGTCGCACCCGCGCCGCGGCGGGCGCGACGTCGAGGCGGCGCGCCTGCCCGATCCAGTCGCTGGCGGCGATCCGCCGGGCGGAGTGTCCCGCAACGCCTGCCAGGATGGCCCCGAGCTCCTCGGGCGTGCTCGCCACGATGTCGCTG
>JALYLC010000531.1 GCA_030774435.1 Actinomycetota bacterium | reverse complement strand
CCACGCCTCATGGCTCAACCAGGCCGAGATCTACTTCTCAATCGTCCAGCGCAAAGTCGTCACGCCAAACGACTTCCCCGACCTCAACGCGCTCGCGCAGCACCTCCTGGCGTTCGGGCGCCGCTATGAGCAGATCGCCGCGCCCTTCCGCTGGAAGTTCACGCGCCACGACCTCCACAAGCTGCTCGCCAAAACCGACACCACCACCCTCGCCGCCTGAAACCCTCGACCCGATACGTGCGCGAACTTCCGAGCCAGACCACTAAAGGCCGCTCATGGGTACCTCCTGGTCGCGGGCAGCATTCGTGGTCGCAACGCGGTGCCAGCGCTCGAATTTCTTAGCCTCAATCCACCGCGAGTCTGGTGGTTGTGATCGCGGCTGGGCGCTCGGGCTCTGTGTGGGTTTGAGTGGGCGCTTCGTTGGTGTGATTACGTCCGTTTCGGTTTGCCTGCGGGGCTGTCGGTGGGCGCGGGGCGCTGGTCGTCTCGTACGGGGGCGGGCTGCGCCGTGCCGGCCGGGCCGGGGGTGTTCGCGTGCTGGGTTGTGGGGCGTGCGGGGTTGCTCAGCAGAGCTGTGGCAGGCCGCGGAGGCGGGTCAGGCATTCGATCCAGGCCTCGTGCCAGGGCCAGCGCGCGGGTAGGCGCAGGGTGCGGCGGCCGGCGTGGCGGACGAGCCGGCCGGGTACGACGAGCAGGCGTCGTCGGAGTGTCGCTTGGGCTTGTGGGGTGGCGTGTTTGAGTCCTAGTAGCGTGACCCAGCGCGCGAGGTTTTGCGGCCAGTGCTGCGATTACGCACCAGGCGGCGTTGGCGGGGTAGTGGCCGCTTGGTGCGTGGCGCAGCGCGCCGTCTTTGTGGTCGCGGATGGCGAGTTCGATGACGGCGTGCTGGCGGTGCTCGGCCTCGACCAGTTCGAGTGCTTCTGTGCGGTTGGTGATGAAGGCGTGGTGGCGCCAGTCGGGCCAGAGCGCTGCTTGCGCGCCGAGGAGCCGCGTGCGGCGCACGATCAGTCGCCGCCCTGCCAGGCGCGTTTCGGCGATCTCCGCGATGCCGGTCGGGGGGGTAGCCGGGGAGGCGCTGCCAGGCCGCCTCCGGGATCGCTGCAACAGCGGCGCGGACGTGCGGCAGCATGGTTACGCCGATCGAGTAGCGCACCTTGTGGCGCTCGAGCGCGCCGATCGTGTCGTACGACCAGAAGCCCGAGTCGGCGCGCACGAGGATCTCACCTGTGGCGCCGGCGCGGCGGACGCGCGCGATCAGCTCGTCGACGAAGCGCTTGGCGCCACGCTGGGTGTTGGCCGAGCCCTTGCGCATACGGATGTGCAGCGTCTCAAGCGTGTCTGAACGCGTCGCGATGATCGGGTGGTAGCCAAGCCTGTGGGTGTAGCCGTAGGCCGCGCCCTGCTTGCTGGCGCCGTAGACCTCGCACACGAACGAATCGACATCGATCACCAAGCGCCCGCGGCCGGGCCCGGCACCCGCGCTCCAGGCGCGCCCAAGCGCCTCTGCGAGCACGCGATCGAGCTGACGGACATGCCCGAAGCTAAAACTGCGCAGGAACGTCCCGAGCGTCGAGGGCGCCAACACACGGTGGCCCAGCACGCGGCTGGTCTCGCCCGAGCGCAGCACGTCGCAGTCATCGATCGAGTCCGCGCCGAGCAGCATCGCGTGCACCAGCGAGAGCACTTTCGCGCCCGCCCGCGCAGCGCCCGACCCCTCACGGAGCCGTACAGCCTCGTCGATCAGCCGCTCCAGCCCGAGCCGCGCAGCGAGCGTCGCGGCGAGCAGCAAACCCGCGTTTGCGACCACCCGCGGATCATCAAAACAGGGCTCGATCCGGTCCAGATCACCTCCACCCCGGGCTCTACCATCCCTCACCATCCGGGTGACCTCCTGAGCGCAGGACCCGCGGCTGCCACTACAGCCCGTCTTGCCTGCTCAGGAGGTCATTCTGATAAACCCACCGGACGCCCACCCAGCTCAAAACGGTGAATCGAGGCTAAAACGCCCGATAACGTCAGATGCCACGTCTAGCCCGGATCGTTCATGAGGCTGGTTGGCGCGCGTTGTTGTGGCAGCGGGCGATTGGTACTTGAGATGCGGCGCGTGGGGTGAGTGAAACGCTCGCTGTCGGCCCGTTCAGGGCGTGCGGTGGCGGGCCGGTCGGGCCGGCGCTCGGGGTCGGCTACGGCGGATCTACATAACCGGGAGGGCGGCGAGTTGGTGCCAGGCGGTGATCAGCTCGTGGCGCCAGGGCCAGCCGCTCGGGAGGTGGAGGCGGGTGCGGCGGGCGTGTCGTGTGAGGCGAGCGGCGACGTGCAGGAGGCGGTAGCGGAGCCGTTTTGGCTCCCAGCGTCGCGCCGGCGCATCGGCGAGCAGCAGTCGTTGTGTCCAGGCGATCAGGTCTTGGCCCATGAGCACGAGCTCGAGCCAGGCAGCGTTGGGTGCGAGCGCGCGGAAAGGTAAGTTGCGC
>JALYLC010000530.1 GCA_030774435.1 Actinomycetota bacterium | reverse complement strand
GTCCAGCAGCAACTCGGCAGCCACCCGCCCCATCTTCCTCGCCGGCTGTCTCACCGTCGTGAGCGCGGGCGTCACGACGGTCGCCAGCGGGATGTCGTCGTAGCCGATCACCCCGAGCTCGCGGGGGAGGCCGATGCCGAGACTCAGTGCGTGCTGGATGCAGCCGACAGCCATCAGGTCGTTCGCGACGAGCAACGCGGTCGGACGCCGTGCCGCTTCTCCCGCGAGCAGCGTCGCCGCCGCAGCGCGGCCACTCTCCAACCTGTAATCGCCGCGGATGGTGGACACGGTATCGGGATCGATGCCGTCAAGGCGCCGGGCGCGCAGCAGGCGCGCGAAGCTCGCCTCGCGCGCGGCGTCGGAGTCAGTCGAGCAAAGGACGAGCACGTAGTCGCGCCGGCGCGCCTCGTCGCCGATCCCCTCGGCGACCAGCGCGAAGAACGGATTGAGGACGTCCGGCACGATCAGGCCGATCGCATGCGAGCGGTTCCTGGAGATTCAAAACGTTTCGACCAGGATCCGTCAAGCGAGAACCCGCCGCAGGCGGCGAATTAGTCGAATCGTTTCGCGGGAGGTCGGGCGTACGTCGTGGCGGCGGCGTTCGTGGGTCTACAGCATCGCTGTCCGGCCGCCGATGACTGGCTGAAGTGACAGTCGAACATACGCTGCACAGGACTGGAGCATTGCGCCGGGTTGGCCTCGTCTCCGCGGCGCGAGATGTGTCGGTCGTGATCCTCTACGCCGTGGCGCCCCTTGCCGTCCTGGTTGCGGTGCTCAGCGCAAGCCTGGCGACCGGCCCGTTCTTGATGGACTTTCGGGGCGGTCTGTACGACGCCGGCAAAGCCATCATCCACCGCGACAACCCCTATCAGGCGGAGTTCCTGCACCGCCAGGCCGCGATCCAACGGGCCGGTGGAACACCACAGACGGTCATCTCTGTGCCGGTCTATCCCGCCTTCGCACTCGTCGCCTCTGTCCCATTCACCTTGCTCCCGTGGCGAGTCGCGGGTGTTCTCTACTGCCTCCTGTCGATTGCCGCCTTCTTGGCAGCATTGCGACTACTCGGCGTTACCGACTGGCGTTGCTATGGGATCGCCGCGCTCTCGTGGCCCGTACTTCACGGATTCATGCTGGGCGCGGTGACACCATCCTTGCTACTCGGTGTAGCGGTCGCTTGGCGCTACCGGCAACGCTTGGTCATACCCGCCATCGCCGTTGCAGCGATCGTTGCGATCAAGCTGTTCCCAGTCGCACTCGGAGGATGGCTTCTGGCCACGCGGCGATATGCAACGGCTGCGCTTGCTGCCCTGTTCGCGCTCGTCGCGGTTTTCGGCGCGTGGGCGATCATCGGATTCGACGGCCTCGCCGCGTACCCGCACATGCTCTCCGACCTTGCCCAGATCTCCGAGGGTGTCAGCGTCTCGCTTGTTTCCGGGCTGCTCAAGCTCGGAATCGGCGGACAGCAGGCCAGAGCAGCGGGGCTTGCCGTCTCGGCTCTCCTGATATTCAGCGCGTGGCGACTCGCTCGTCGGCCGGACGGTGACCGCACCGCCTTCAGCCTCGCTGTTATCGCCTGTCTGACGATCTCACCAATGGTTTGGCCGCACTATCTCGCGCTTCTCTTCGTTCCGATCGCATTGATGTCTCCTCGACTCTCCAAGCTCTGGTTCGCGCCATTACTCCTCTACGTCGCGCCACTTGGTCAAGTAAAGGGCAATCCGTGGGAGGTCGTTCCCTACATCGCGATCCTCGGCCTGGTTGCGGGCGCCGTGATCCAGCGCGCCCGCGACCGTCGGGCATCACCGCAAGCGGCCACCTGATCTCGTTAGAGGTTGAGAGACCAGCCGACGATTGCGGGGCGCGGGCGATCCGGGTGCGGGTGCGACACGCCCGGCGAAAACTCGAAGAGCGTCCTCGCGCTCGTCGCGGCTCCGTACGGCCGGACTGCGCCGAGAAAGCCCATGGCGGCGGCACTACCGGAGAAGCTCCCGACCCGCACGAGCGCGCCCGTGTGAGGCGCCTCGATGATCGTGTCGTTGCCCGCGTAGATGGCGACGTGTCCGGGACCGTCGGCGCGTGGCTCGAAGAAGACGAGATCGCCTGGCTCGAGCTGCGACGCATCGAGCTTGGCGAACGCTGCGAACTGTGACGCTGCATAGTGCGGCAGCGCGATGCCCAGCTGCGCGTAGACGAACAGCGTGAGGCCGGAGCAGTCGAAGCCCGACGTCGGGGCTGCGCCACCCCAGACGTAGGGCGTGCCGAGGTAGTGCCTCGCAATCGCGACTGCTGTAGCGCCGACCGGCGACGCAGGGTTGTCGTGCACCCACGCCTGCAGGTCGAACGGGACCGTCGGGTAGAAGACGGGCGCGGCCGCAACCGGGACGGGCATGGGCCGAGCAGCCGGCTTGGCCGCGGGGCGCCGCTGCTGCGAGCTGCGATGGACCGCGGGCGCGGAGGACGGTGCGGTCG
>JALYLC010000529.1 GCA_030774435.1 Actinomycetota bacterium | reverse complement strand
GTCGCCCGCGACGCGCTGGTCGAGCTCGGCTGGTCGCTCGTCGACGCCGACCGTGCGCTCGCGGAGGTCGACCCCGAGCTGCCCGTCGAAGAACAGGTGCGTGCAGCGCTGAGAAAGGCCGCATGAGACGCCCTGTGTCAACCCTTGGTGGCGGCGAGGCGGTTGAGGTTGCCGTGTCGGGATGGGTTGTAGGTGTTGCCGTCTTGCCAGAGGCGCCAGATGATGCGGAGCCAGGCGCGGCCGAGGATGCGGATCGCGTGCGGGTGGTCGTGTCCGCGGGCGCGGGCCCGTTGGTAGATGTCGTTCGCCCAGGGGTTGTGTTTGCGGGAGCTGTCGGCGAGGACGCAGACGGCGTCGCGGAGGTTTTTGTTGCAGGCCCAGCGGAAGCGGGCGACCTTTTTCTTGCCGGATTGGACGGCGACGGGGGATTGGCCGGCGATCGCTTCGAGCGAGGCGCTGGTGGGGTGTCGTTCGCGTCGGTCGCCGATCTCGGCCAGCAGTTCTGCAGCGGTGACGACGGTCTTGGGGTTGCGGAAGAGCGAGAGGAAGATGGCGCCGTCGTTGTGTGTGCGGACGGCGTCGGCGATCTGGCTAGTCAGGAGCTTGATCTGCTGGGTGAGCGGTTTGAGTGCGGCGACGAGTGCGAGCACGATGGCGCGGCGGGCTTCGAGCTCGGCCTCGCCGGTGCGGCCGCAGGGGGCCGCGCGGAGCCGGGCGAGCAGCTGGGCCGGGTTGCGGCGGCCGCAGTAGCCGTTGCGCGCGAGGAAGCCGGCGAGCCGTTTGGCGCCGAGCGAGCTGGCGTCTTGCGGGCTGGGGTAGCGCTCGAGGAAGGCGAGGCAGAGCGGCGAGTCGAGGTCGGCGAAGATGCGGCCGGCGCCGGGCCAGAAGACGTCGAGTTGGGCGCGCAGTTGGTTGCAGAGGGCGACTCGTTGCTCGACCAGGTCCTCGCGTCCGCGGGTCAGCGCGCGCAGCGCCTTCGTCTCGTCGGTGTCGGCGTCGAGCAGGCGCAGCCGGTGCATGTCGGTGCGGGCGAGCTCGGCGAGCACGTAGGCGTCGAAGCCGTCCGACTTGCCGCCGCCGGTGCGGTAGCGGTCGCGCGCGGCGGCGAGCTGGTTGGGGTGGACGGCGACGACATTGATGCCGGCGTCGAGCAGGCGGTCGACGACGAGTCCGTTCGGTTGTTCGGTCGCGACACGGGCGACCTCGAGCTCGTCCAGCCGCTGCACGAGTGCTGTGATTCCCTGCTCGTCGTGCACGACTCGCCGCTCGTCCAGTCGTCGTCCTTCCGCGTCGACGACGACCAGGCGGTGTTCCTCGCTCGCCAGATCGATTCCGGCCGTGCGCTCTTCCATCGTGTTCCTTTCGCTCGGGTTGCTCGATGTGGGCCGACCAGCGAGGTACCGTGGCGGATGCTCATAGACGGGCCCTCGGCGGGGCAACGCCCTGTTGCCGCTCCGGGTGCCTCACACCGCCGGGAGGCGCTGGTCTCATGCGGGCCGTCTACGCGGCAAGCGACGAAGGCGCTCTCCCGGCGGTGGTCAGCCACGGCGCGAAGCTACGAACCGCGCCGGTCGACGCCCTCACTGACTGCGTGCGGGCGGACTCTCAGATTTCAAAGAACAAGCAAAACCAAAAGCAAGGTTGGCCTATGAGCACTGCGGTTCTCGAGGGCGTTCGCCTGGCGTACGACGTCGAAGGCAGCGGCGAGCCGGTGCTGATGATCCAGGGTCTGGGCTACGGCCGCCGCGGCTGGGGACCGGCGCCCGGCATGCTCGCGCGCCGCTTTCAGGTCGTGACGCCGGACAACCGTGGCTTCGGCGAGAGCGACGTGCCGCCGGGCCCGTACACGACCGCGCAGCTCGCCGGCGACGCGCTCGCCGTGCTGGACGCGGCGGAGATCGACACCGCGCACGTGCTCGGCATCAGCCTCGGAGGCATGATCGCGCAGGAACTCGTGCTCGCGCAGCCCGAACGTGTGCGCAAGCTCGTTCTCTGCTCGACGACGCCGGGCGGGGCGGAGTCGTTTCCGATGCCCGAGCAAACCGTCGCGCTCATGGGACGCGCGGCTCACCTCGACCCGAGCGAAGCCCAGCAGCAGTTCGTGGTCAATGCGCTGTCGCCAGACGCGCCTGCGGAGCTCGTGCAAGAGATCGTCGCGTATCGCGCAGAGAACCCGCCGGATCCCGCTGGCTGGTACGCGCAGGCGGGTGCCGGCGCGGCGCACGACGCCTCGGCGCGCGTCGGCGAGATCACAGCGCCGACGCTCGTGATCCACGGAACGGCCGACAACGTCGTCGACGTGAGGAATGCGGCGGTGCTCGCCGACGGGATTGCGGGCTCGCGACTCGTCCTGCTCGAAGGCGTCGGGCATCTCCTGCCGTGGGAGCGCCCGCAGGAGTTCGCCGCACTCGTCGAGGAGTTCCTGGCATGAGCCTGCACACGCTGGATCACTGG
>JALYLC010000528.1 GCA_030774435.1 Actinomycetota bacterium | reverse complement strand
GCGTCGAGGCCGCCGAGCTGGCGCCCGGCGCGCGCGCCTCGGTCGGCTGCGGCATCGCGATCGAGCTGCCCGAGGGCACGTGCGCGCTCGTGCTGCCGCGTTCGGGCCTCGCGCGCGACCACGGCGTGACGGTCGTCAACTCACCGGGCCTCGTCGACAGCGGCTATCGCGGAGAGATCCGCGTCACGCTGATCAACACCGACCGCGACGCGGCCTTCCAGGTGGAGCCCGGCATGCGCATCGCGCAGCTGCTGGTCGTGGCGCTGCCGCGGGTCGCCGTCAGCGTGCGCGACGAGCTCACCGCCAGCGCGCGCGGAGAGCAGGGCTTCGGCTCGAGCGGCCACGCGTGAGCCACGAGCCGCCACGACTGCGCGTGAGCGGGCTCCTGCACCGCGGCGACTCGCTCGTACTCGTCCGCCACGAGAAGGCGGGGCGCGCCTACTGGCTGCTGCCGGGCGGCGGCGTCGAGGCCGGGGAGACGATGGAGCACGCGCTGCGCCGCGAGCTGGCGGAGGAGTGCGGCCTGCGCGGCCTGCCCGGCGGCGAGCCCGTCGCGCTCGCGGAGTCGATCGCGCCGCCCCGCGACGGCTCGCGCCGCCACGTCGTGCATGTGATCTACGCCATTCCGCTGCCCGATGCCCCTCTGCTCCTGCCGTCGAGCGACCCCGCGGTGCGCGACGTGCGGGTCGTGCGCCGCCCCGAGCTCGCCGAGCTCCCGCTGCACCCGCCGATCGGGCGCTTCCTCGAGCGCTGGCGGAGCGGCGATCCGTTCGTGCATCTCGGCGCGCTCTGGACCCCGTAGCCCGTCTCGCCGCGGGTTGCTCCGGGTTGCCTCTGGGGTGGGCCCGGTGGATCATCTAGGTTCTCCGTATGCAGTCGATGCAAACGGCGGTCGATGACTTCGAGCAGGTGCTCGAACCCCTTGTCCACGCGCGGAATCTTGCGGAGTGGGACGCGGCGACGGCGGCCACCGACGCGAACGAGCAGCAGCTCGTGGCGGCGTCCAAGCGGGTCGATGCGGTGCTCGCCGAGCACGATCGCTACGCGCTGCTGGTCGAGGCCGACCAGGGCGGGCGCGACGACGCGCAGTTCGCGCGCCGCGTGCGCCTGGCGCGCCTGGCCAGCGAGGCGTCGCAGCGCGATCGCGCCCTGGCGGATCGCATCATCGAGTCGGAGGCCCGGCTCGGCTCGCTGTTCTCGCGCCACCGCGGCAAGCTGGTCGGGCGCGACGTCAATGACAACGAGATCGCCAGGATCCTGCGCGATTCGTCGAACCGCGACGAGCGTCGCCAGGCCTGGGATGCCTCCAAGTCGATCGGCCCGCAGGCCGCCCCGCTCGTGCGCGAGCTCGCGCACCTGCGCAACGAGGCGGCCCGCGCGCTCGGCTACCGCGATCACTTCGTCTTCTCGCTGACGCTCGACGAGCTCGACGAGATCTGGCTACTGGCGCTGCTCGACGATCTCGACGGGCGTCTCTCGGCGACCTGGGAGCGCACCAAGGCCTCCATCGACCAGGGCCGTCGCGAGCGCCTGGGCCTGGCCGCGGGCGAGCAGCTGCAGCCCTGGGACTACGCCGACGCGTTCTTCCAGGACCTGCCGATGGCCGGCGACGACCCGCTGGAGGCGGCGCTCGAGCACGTCGATCCGGTGGAGGTCGCGCGCGACTATTTCCGCGCGCTCGGCGACGACGTCGATGCGGTGCTGGAGCGCAGCGATCTCTACCCGCGCGCCGGCAAGAACCAGCACGCCTTCTGCGCCGACATCGACCGCCGCCACGACGTGCGCGTGCTCGCCAACTGCGAGCCCGGAACGCGCTGGCTGGGCACGATGGTGCACGAGCTCGGGCACGCCGTCTACGACCTCGCCATCGACGCCCAGCTGCCCTGGCTCCTGCGCTCGCCCGCTCACACGTTCACGACGGAGGCGATCGCGATGCTGCACGGGCGCCTCGTGCGCGACGAGACGTTCCTCGAGCGCTTCGCGGGAGTCGCCCCCAAGATCGCCCGCGATCCGCGCCACGTCGAGATGCAGCGCCGCGAGATGCTGATCTTCGCGCCCTGGGTGCAGGTGATGACGCGCTTCGAGCGCGAGCTCTACCGCGATCCGGATCAGGATCTCGGCGCGCTCTGGTGGCAGCTCGCTCAGCGCTACCAGCGCATCGCGGCGCCGCCGGGGGCGCGGCCCGACGACTGGGCCTGCAAGGTCCACGTGGCGCTGGCGCCGGTCTACTACCACAACTACCTGCTCGGCGAGGTGACGGCGTCACAGCTCAACTGGGCGCTGGCGCGCGAGACAGGCTCGCCGAGCCCGGCCGTCGAGCCGGCGGCCGCCGGGCAGTTCCTGCGCGAGCGCTTCATGCGTCCCGGATCGTCGCTGCGGTGGGATGCCCTGATCGCAGATGCGACGGGCGAGCCGCTCTCGGTCGACCACCTCGCTGACTGGCTCACGGGGTAGCGGAGCATGCTGTTCATGATCATCGAGCGCTTCAAGGACGCGGACCCACTGCCCGTCTACCGCCACCTGCGCGACCACGGCCGCGGACTGCCGGAAGGCCTGCGCTACGTCGACAGCTGGGTCGAGCCGAGCTTCGAGCGCTGCTTCCAGGTGATGGAGTGCGACGACGCGGCGCTGATCCAGGAGTGGATCCTGCACTGGCAGGGCCTGGCCGAGTTCGAGATCGTCCCGGTCGTGACGTCCGCGGCGACGCGCGCCGTGGTCGAGCCCCTGCTCTGAGCGCCTCGCCTCAGGCTTAGAGCTCCGCGCGCCGCGCTGCGGTCGTCTGCAGTGCTGCGATGCAGCCCTTGCGCTCGTAGAGGACGTCGGCCCGCGCGAGTGCTGCGCGTGCTTCGTCGTGCCTGCCGGCCAGTCGAAGGACCCGCGCGAGGTCGAGCAGACGATCGCCGCGATCGCGGAAGAAGTCGCTCGCAGAGCTCATGGCGGCGGCCTCTTCCGCCAGGACGACCGCAGCGGCGGTGTCACCGTCGTAGGCTGCGGCGAGCGCCTTGACAGCGCATCCGAGACCCGTTGGATCGGCGTCGTTGAGCCCGCGGGTCGCGATTTCCGCGAAATGCCGGGCGTCCTCGACCCGCTCCTGCTGGAAGAGCGACCGCGCGAGCATGGCGGCGACCGTCATCTTGAAGCCGGCCTCGCCCATCAGCTCGAGGCGCTCGAACGACGCCCTGAGC
>JALYLC010000527.1 GCA_030774435.1 Actinomycetota bacterium | reverse complement strand
GTTCCTGGCCGACACCCCGCACACGCGGCCGGTGCCCGTGACGGGCTCGGCCGACGGCGAGCTGGCCGACCAGCTGGGCCTCGCGCCCTCGGCCTACGAGGGCCCGACGGGCATCGTGGGGGTCGTGCACGATGCCTGCAAGGAGGCCGGCATCGCGTCGGCGAGCCTGTGGGCGGCAGTGCCGCACTACATCCAGGTCTCTCCCAATCCGAAGGCGGCGCTGGCGCTGCTCTCGCGCCTCGCCCTGCTGCTCGACACGCGCTTCGACACCACCAAGCTCTCGCAGGACGCCGTCTCGTTCGAGCGCGAGGTCTCGCAGGCCGTCTCCCAGGACGAGAAGATCAGCCGCTACGTGCGCGAGCTCGAGAGCCGTGCCGACGAGCGCGCCGAGGACGACGCCGAGGAGGAATCGCCGCCGCTGCTCGCGAGCGGCGAGGACATCGCCGAGCAGATCGCGCGCTACCTCGCGGAGCGCGAGGAGTCGAACGACGACGGCTGACCGCCGTGCATATAAAGGGGTCAGACCCCTTTATATGCAGGTGCAGATCTACGCCGGCCCGGATTCCTCTGCCAGGTTGCGCGCCGTCTCGATGTCGCGCCACATCTGCTCGACGAGCTCCTCGACCGTCTCGAATGCGAGCTCGTGGCGCAGGAAGCGACTGAACTCGAGCCGCATCGGCCGGTCGTAGGCGTCGCCCTCGAAGCCGATCAGGTACGCCTCCACGACCGTGCCCTCGACGTCGCTGAAGGTCGGGTTGCCGCCGACCGAGATGGCGGCCGGGTAGCGCTCCTCGCCCGGGCCGAGGACGCCGAAGCCCGCGTAGATGCCCGGCGCCGGCACCACGCGCCCCGGTGTCCAACGCAGGTTGGCGGTCGGAACGCCCAGCGCGCGACCGCGCGCGAATCCGCGCGCGACCGTGCCGTCCAGCCAGGGGGCACGACCGAGGAGCCGCGTCGCGTGCTCGACCTCGCCCTGGCGCACGAGCTCACGGATCCAGGAAGAGGAGACGCGCTCGCCGCCGGCCGTCACGAGCGAGACTGCGGTGACTCCGAATCCGAGCCGCTCACCGAGCGCGATGAGCGCGGCGGCATCACCCTCGGCGGCGTGCCCGAAGCGGTAGTTCTCGCCCACGACGACGTGCACCGCACACGCCCGGCCGACGAGCACCTGCTCGGCGAACGCCTCCGGGGAGAGCAGCGAGAGCTCGTGCGTGAAGGCGATGATGAGCAGCTCGTCGACGCCCTCCTGTGCGATCAGCTCGGCGCGGCGATCGATGCCCGAGAGCCGCCGCGGCACCTGGCCGGGGCGTAGCATCTCGGACGGCATCGGCTCGAAGGTCGCGACCGTGCTGGTCGCGTCGAGCGCCTGGGCGCGCTCGAGCGCCTCGTGGATCAGCCGCTTGTGCCCCAGGTGGACGCCGTCGAACGTGCCGAGCGCGACGACCCGCCGGCCCGGCTCGAGCCGCTCGACCCCGTCGATGACCTTCATTCCTCGTCCACCACCACGAGCGGTCGCAGCGCGTCGCCTCGTGGCCCCGCGACACACACGAGCCGCCCCTCGGCCAGGCACCGCAGCGGGCCGTCCTCGCCGCGGCTCGCGATCGCTCGTCCGTGGAGCAGCGCGTCGCGCTCGGCAGGCTCGAGCTCGCGGGACGGAAGGTGGGCCAGCGCGTCGCTGCAGCGCATGCGCCAGGGTCCGGCGAGCGGATGCGCGGCCACGTCGTCCAGCGAACCGGCGTCAGCGACGTCGAGATGGCCGATCGCCTGTCGGCGCAGCTCTGCGCAGTAGGCGCCGCAGCCGAGCGCCTCGCCGAGATCGCGCGCCAGTGCCCGCACGTACGTGCCCTTCGAGCAGTGGAGGTCGAGCACGGCGCGCCCGTTCGCGCTGTCGTAGGAGACGATCTCGAGCGTGTGCACGAGCACCTCGCGCACGGGCATGTCGACGTCCTGCCCGGCTCGCGCCAGCGCATACGCGCGCCGGCCGCCGAGCTTGATCGCGGAGGTGGCCGGTGGCACCTGCGCGATCGCTCCGACGAACCCGGCGCAGGCCGCGGCGAGCGCGATCCCGTCGGGCAGCGGCCCGCCGCCCGGCTCGAGCGCGCCCTCCGGATCACCCGTGTCGGAGCGGACCCCGAACTGCACGGCA
Source organism: Actinomycetota bacterium (assembly GCA_030774435.1). Taxonomy (GTDB): domain Bacteria; phylum Actinomycetota; class Thermoleophilia; order Gaiellales; family JALYLC01; genus JALYLC01. The sequence goes on along the minus strand of JALYLC010000527.1, from coordinate 6,248 downwards.
GCGCGGTAGCGCTTGTCGAGTGAGACGAAATACGGGGCCAGGCGCGTTGCGCGCCCCACGAGCAGCGCGAGCAGGCCGGTGGCGAACGGATCGAGCGTGCCGGCGTGCCCGACCTTCACGCGGTGGCCGCCGAGCGCCCCGCGCACGCGTGCCACGCACCCGAACGAGGTCGGCCCGGCCGGCTTGTCGACGAGCAGCACGGCGGCGTTCATGCGCCAACCGCGCCTTCCAGGAAGGCCACGATCTCCTCGACGGTCTCGTCGGTCGAGAATCCGGCGGCGCCGGGATGACCGCCTCCGCCCCGCTCGCGCGCGATCGCCGAGCAGTCGGGCCCGCCGGCGCGGGAACGGAGCGAGACCTTGCGCGCCGGCCCGGTGCGATCACTCGGCTCGCGCACGAGCGCGGCGAGCTGGACCCCCTCGATGGCGCGTAGCGCGTCGACGACGCCGTCGGAGGAGGCGTCGTCGGCACCCGTCGACTCGAAGTCGTCGCGCGCGAGCCAGGTCACGGCAAGGCGCCCGGCGGCCGCGACACGCGCACGCCCGAGCGCCAGCCCCAGCAGCCGCTGGCGCGCGAGCGGAAGCGACTCGAAGAGCGTCGAGAACACCTCCGCGGGCCGCACGCCGTCCTCCAGCAGCCGCGCCGCCAGGCGGTGGGCGAGCGGCGTCGTGTTGACGTACTGGAAGCGGCCGGTATCGGTCACCAGGCCGACGTAGAGCGCCAGCGGAGCCCCGTCCGCCAGCGGGATCCCGGCCTCGTCCAGCAGGCCGGCGACGATCTCGGCGGTGCAGGAAGCCTCCGCGTCGACCAGGTTGATGGTGCCGAAGAGGGTGTTGTCGTGGTGGTGGTCGACGTTGACGACACGCGCGAACTGCCCGGCGACCTCGCCCTTGCGATCGATGCGGAGCGCCGAGCCGCAGTCGAGCGCGATCAGCGTGCGTTGCGCGGCGTCGGCCGGCACGCGGCGCGCGATGCGATCGAGCTGCAGGAAGGCGAGCTCGCGCGGAAAAGGCTCGTCCCCGCTCTGATAGAGGACGACGTCGCGGCCCGTGGCCGCGAGCGACAGACCCAGGCCGAGCAGCGAGCCGAGCGCATCGCCGTCGGGCGATGCGTGCGCGCACACGCACACGGGCCCGCCGTCGCGCAGCACCTCGATCACCTCGCCGCGGGTCACGCGGCGCCCTCGCCGGGCTCGGCGCCCGGCTCGCCCGCGGACTCCTCGGGCGGCGGGTCCGGCATCGGCTCGTGCTCGGCGAGCAGCTGCTCGATGCGACGGCCCTTGTCGAACGTCTCGTCGTAGACGAAGCGCAGCCGCGGCGTGCGGCGCAGCGTCACCTCGCGCCCGACCTGCGCCTGCAGCCGCGCCTTCGCGCGCTCCAGCGCGCGCAGCGAGCGCTCGCGCTTGAGCTCGTTGCCGAGGACGGACACGTAGACGGTCGCGTGCTCGAAATCGCGCGTCGTGTCCACGCTCGTGATCGTCACGAAGCCGAGGCCCGGGTCGGTCATCTCGACGAGTGCCTCGCTCAGGATCTGGCGCATCAACTCGTTGACACGGCGGACTCGCTCGCTCATGCCAGATCCTCGGGCGTGACGACGAGGCGCGTGAAGGGCCCGACGTCGGCCCCCGAGGCATAGACGAGGCGCTCGCAGCGGTCGAGCCGATCGTCGAGCGCATGGGCCTCGCGGTCCACCAGCGTGACCGTGAGGCGGGCGCGCTGCCACACGTCGTGATGGTCGACCTCCGCCACCGATGCTCCGGCGCGCTGCTGCAGGTGGCTCTTGAGGGTCAGGAGATGCTTGCGCTTGCCTTTGAGGGAGTGTTCGCCCGGGAAGTGCAGATCGAACGAGAGGATGCCGACGTACCCGGACGCCACTGCGCTCATCAGTCTACGGCCGCAGGGGCAGGCGCCGCGAGATCGCGGGCGAGCGCTGCGAACTGCCCGCCCGCCGCCATCAGCTCGGCCTCGCTGCCGCGCTCTGCGATGCGCCCGTGGTCCAGGACGACGATCTCGTCCGCCCGGCGCACCGTCGCCAGCCGGTGCGCGATCACGATCGACGTGCGCCCGTGCAGAAGCCGATCGAGCGCCTTCTCGATCAGCACCTCCGTGGGGCGGTCGATGTTCGAGGTCGCCTCGTCCAGGATCAGGATGCGCGGGTCGGCGAGCAGCGCGCGCCCGATCGAGATCAGCTGGCGCTCGCCCGCCGAGAGCCCCGAGCCGCCCTCCCGCACGGGGTGGTCGAGGCCCTCCGAGAAGCGCGCCGCGACGCGATCCAGGCCGATCGCGCAGGCGGTCTGCTCGACGAGCTCGTCGCTCGCGCCGGGCGCGGCGAAGCGCAGGTTGTCGGCGATGCTGCCGGCGAACAGGAACGGGTCCTGCAACACGACGCCGAGCTGGCGGCGGTAGTGCACGAGGTCGATCTCGCGCAGGTCGTTGCCGTCCACGCGCACAGCGCCCTCGCGAGGGTCGTAGAAGCGCGCCACGAGGCGCGCGAGCGTCGACTTGCCGCCGCCCGACATGCCGACCAGCGCGACGCAGCTGCCGGCCGGGATGTCGAGCTCGATCCCGTGCAGCACCGGGTCGCGCCCGTACGCGAACGTCACGCCCTCGAGTGCGACATGCCCGTCGACGCGATCGATGCGGCGGGCGTCCGCGGGGCTCGCGATGTCGGCCTGCACGTCCAGCACGGTCGTGATCTTCTCCATCGCAGCCGCCGCGGACTGCACCTGGCCGTACAGCTCCGAGAGCTCCTGCAGCGGCTGGAAGAGCAGGCTGAGGAGCCCGATGTAGGCGATCAGCGTGCCGAGCGTCAGCGTGCCGTCCTCGTACAGGCGCGCGCCGAGCGCGAGCACCGCGACGGTCGCGACCACACCGAACAGCTCGATCGCCGGGAAGAACAGCGAGGAGAGGTTCTGGGCGTGCTGATTGGAGCGCTGATTCGCGCGGTTGAGCTCGGAGAACTGCTTCCGGAACGTCGCCTCGCGGTTGTACGACTGGATCACGGCCATGCCTGCGAGCGACTCCGCCACGTGCGCCGTGAGCGCCGAGATGCGCGTCCGGACGTCGGCGAAGGCCGTGTGCGAGCGGATCTGGAACCAGCGCGCGACGACGAGGGTGGGCGGCAGGATCACCATCGTGGCGAGCGCGAGTCGCCAGTCGAGGATGGCGAGAGCGATCATGGCGCCCGAGAGCGTCAGCACGTTCCCGACGAGCGTCGAGAGCCCCTCGGAGAGTACGTCGGAGAGCGCATCGACGTCGTTCGTGATGCGCGAGATGATCCAGCCTGCGCGCTGCTCCGAGAAGTAGCGCAGCGAGAGCGTCGTGAGGTGCCCGAAGAGATGCTCGCGCAGGCGCAGGACGATCAGCTGACCGAGTTGCGCGAGGCCGAGGATCAGGAACGAGCCGACCAGCCAGGCCGCGGCATTGACGCCGACGTAGATCGCCACGTCGAGATCGAGGCGCGACGTGTCGTGGGCCCGAATGCCGTTGTCGATCGCGTCGCGCACGAGCAGCCAGCCGCCGACCTGCACCGCGGAGGTGAACGCGGCGGCGAGCGCGAGCACGGCGATGCGCCCACGCTGATCGCGGACGTAGACCGAGAGGCGCGTGAGCCCGACTCTGGGTCTACGCGACACGGACTTCATCTCCGAAGAGGCGCTCGAACGTGCCGCCCGCCCCGAGCAGGCTGCGCGGCGGCCCATCCTCCACGATCACGCCGTCCTCCAGCACGACCGCGCGGTCGGCCAGCGCCACCGTGGACAGGCGCTGGCTCGCGAGCAGCACGGTGCGTCCGGCGAGCGCGGGCCGCAGCCGGCGCACGATCTGCTCCTCGTTCTCGGTGTCGACGGCCGAGAGCGGGTCGTCGAGCACGAGCACGCGCGCGCTCGAGATGAGTGCCCGCGCGAGCGCCACCCGCTGGCGCTGACCGCCGGAGAGGTTGACGCCGCGCTCGCCGATCAGCGTGTCGTAGCCATCGGGCAGGTCGTCGATGAACGCCTCCACGCCGGCGACCTCGCAGGCCGCGAGCATCTCCTCCTCGGTCGCCTCGGGCCGCGCGGCGCAGAGGTTCTCCCGCAGCGGCAGCGAGAACAGCACCGGCCGCTGCGTCACCAGAGCCACGCCCGTGCGGAGATCGGCCTTGCGCAGCGCCGACACCTCGATCCCGCCGACGCGCACGCTGCCGCTGTCGGGGTCGTAGAAGCGCGAGAGCAGGTTGAGCATCGTCGACTTGCCCGAGCCCGTCTCGCCGCACACGGCGACGATCGATCCCGCTGCGATCTCGAGATCGAGGTCGCACAGCACCGGCGAGCCGCCGGCGTAGGCGAAGCACACGTCCTCGAAGCGCACGTCGAGCCCGCCGTCGGGCAGCCGCGCCGGGTGCTCGGCCTCCGGCAGGGGCTCGACGGCGTCCAGCCACGCGAAAGCCCGGCTCGCCGATGCGATCGCGCGCTGCGCGAGGTTGAGGATCCAGCCGAGCGCCTCGAGCGGCCAGACCAGCTGCAGCAGCAGGCTGTTGAAGAGCACGAACTGCCCGATCGTGAGGTTCCCGTCGATCACGTCGCGCCCGCCGAAGAACAGCACGCTGGCGATCGCCATCGACGGCAGGAACGTGAGGCCCGGGAGGTAGCGCGCCTCGACGCCGGCCTCGCGCAGCGAGCTCTGGCGCACGCCCTCGGCGCGCTCGCCGAAGCGCTCGCGCACCTCGGCCTCGCGGCCGAAGGCCTGCACCATCTCCATACCGACGATCGACTCGTCCGCCGCCTCGGTGAGATCGGCCTTGCGCTGCTGGACGATGCGCGAGAGCGGCGTCACGAGCCGCGCGAACCGCCAGGTCAGCAGCGCGATCAGGGGCATCGTGAGGCCCGCATACAGCGCGAGCCGCGCGTTCACGCCGAGCAGTACGATCGTGACGCCGATGATCATCATCACGCTCGAGCAGACCTGCACCACGCCCCAGCCGATGAAATAGCGGATCGGGTAGAGGTCGTTGGTCGCGCGCGAGAGCACCTGCCCGGTCGCGTGGCGGTCGTAGAACGCGCGCGGATACGTCAGGTAGGCGTCGTAGAGCGTGGCTCGCAGCCGGTTCTCGATGACGATGCCGATGCGCGAGGTGATCGCCCGCCGCGTCGAGTTGGTCGCGAAGCGCAGGCAGGCGCAGACGACGATCAGGACGAGGTAGAGCGCGAGCTCCGAGTGGTTCCTCGCGACGATCGAGTTGTCTATCACACGCTGGACCAGGACCGGGATCGCGATGCCGAACGCCGTCGTGGCGAGCGCGCAGAGGAGGCCGATGCCGACGAGACGCCGCTCCACCCACCACTCCCGCACGAGATGGCGGGCGGTCGGGCCGAAGCTCAGGTCAGGAGGATCGACCGCACTGACTGGTGCAGATACGGCCATGCATGGAGAGTAGATACAGCGTGCGTACCGGCACCGTCATACGCGGACCAGCCCGCCCAACCATGCGCCCGGCCGCCATCTTGGAGAGCGCCGCTCGGCCGCCCCGCCAATGGCATGCGCCGCGCGTGTCACTCGGCGAGGAGAGCCGTCAGGGAGGGTCTGGCTCCGCCAGGTGGGGTCTGACCCCAGGTGGCGGAGCCTGACCCCAGGGGGGCGATCCGCTCAACCAGGCGGTTCCTGGCCCTCGAAACAGTTCCGACCACCCCGCCGCGAGTGCCCATCTCAACCTCGCGGGCAACCGGCCTTCCGGCATGCCTAAACGACTTGCGGCTCCGATCGACAGGTCGGTGCCAGGCTCCGGCATGTGGGGTCAGGCCCCGCCAGGTGGGGTCTGACCCCAGGTGGCGGGATGCGGAAGCCGGAGCTCGGCAACGAGCAAATGGCATGCGTCGCTCGTGTCATTTGGCCGTCCAACGCCAGTAACCGTCCCGTTCGCGCACAGCCCTGCCCCCTATCCTGCGGCCTGATGGACGGTCATGCGCTCGACGTGCTCGAGCTCGCCGCGATCCGTGAGCGGCTGGCGAGCCACACGTCCTTCTCGGCCAGCCGGGCGCTCGCCGAGGATCTGCTGCCGTCGCCGGAAGCCGCTGAGGTCGCATCGCGGCAGGCGTTGTGTGCGGAGGCGCTGCAGCTGATTGCGCTCGGGTCGCCGCACATGGCCGGCGCGCACGACGTTCGCCGTGAGGCCGAGCATGCCGGCCGCGGGGGTGCGCTCGGGGTCGACGCGCTCGTCGAGGTCGCCGAGACCGTGCGCGCGGCGCTCGGGGTGCGGGGGCACCTGGCCGAGCG
>JALYLC010000526.1 GCA_030774435.1 Actinomycetota bacterium | reverse complement strand
GATCGACCTGGATGCCCGGGCGGCTCGCGGCGCGCGCGGGCGCCTGCCCGCCGAGTTGCGGGAGCGCGTCGCCGTCGTGCGGCAGGACGTGACCGCCGGGGTCGCAGATGAGCTCGTGCGCGTCGCCGTGCGCGGCGACCTCCCAGCGCCGCGAGAGGCGCCGCTCGAGCCGGTCGGCTGGGGTGCCTACGACGTCGTGATCGGCGACCTGCTCTACAGCCAGCTGCTGTATCCGGCCCTGCGCGACAGCCCGTTACAGCCCGAGCGCGTGGGCGTCGTGCTCGCCCGCATCGACCGGACGCTCGTCACCTCGGTCGTGCGCCGGCTGCATGCGAGCGCTCCGGGAGGCGCCGTGGTGCACGTGCACGATCCGCTCGGCTGGTGGGCCGGGCACCCGCAGCGGGTCACGCTCGAGGAGATCCTCGAGGCGGCGGAGACGGACACCGACGCCGCGCTCGCACTGGTTGCGCGCGGGCACGGGCCGACCGCGTGCGATCCGCGCGCGATCGCGCTCGAGCTCGGCTGGGAGCCCGTCGCGACGGCACTCTGGCGCTGGCCCTTCCAGGAGGGCGTCGACTACCTGGCGTGCGCGACGGTGACGCGTCCGCGCGAATAGCCTCCCGGGCATGGACGCACTCGAGCAGTACCTGTCGGAGCACTACTGGTCGGAGGACGACCTGCTGCGAGAAGTGCGCGCCGACATCGAGCAGCGCGGTCCCACCATCCAGGTCAGCGCGGAGGCAGGCCGCCTGCTCGCGCTGCTCGTGCGCGCCGCGGGCGCCACGCGCGTGCTCGAGGTCGGCACGCTCTTCGGCTACAGCGGCATCTGGATGGCCCGCGAGCTGGGCCCGGGCGGCCATATGGACACGATCGAGATCGAGAAGATGCACGCCGACGCCGCCGAGCACTGGTTCGAGCGCGCCGGCCTGGCCGACCGCGTGACCGTGCATCGCGGTGCAGGACTGGATCTGCTGGCGAGGTTGCCCGGCCCCTACGACGTCGCCTTCATCGACGCCGACAAGCGAACCTATCCGGAGTACATCCAGCTCTCCCTGGAGCGCCTGCGCCCCGGCGGCATCGTGATCGCCGACAACGCAATCCGCCGCGGGCGCATCGTGCTGGCGGACGACGACGTGGATATGGAGGGCACGCGCGGCATGCACGACCTGCTGGCCGGCGACTCGAATCTCGTGGCGACCACGGTGCCGGTGGGCGACGGGCTCGCGATCGCGGTCAAGCGGAGCTGAGGCCGTGACTGCGTACCGGCCATCGCCCCGCCCGACGTTCGACGGACCGGCGGCGATCCCGTACGCGAGCGTCACGCGCCACATCTGGGGCGACCCCGAGGCCGGCGAAGTCGCCGACTGGATCTACGCCTCGACCGATCGCGTGCACGCCCTCGTGTTCGGCCTGGCACCGGGCGCGTGGTTCCGCCACTCCCCCGAGTTCCGCACGATCTTCGGCGCCGACGAGTTGCTCTTCGTGCTGCGCGGGACGATGGTCATCGCCAACCCGGAGACGGGCGAGGTGCTGCGCGTGCCGCGCGGCGGCAGCGCGTTCTTCCGCGCCGACACCTGGCACCACGTCCATGCCCACGGGAACGAGGAGCTGCGCGTGCTGGAGCTGTACGCGCCGCCGCCCGCGACGGGCTCGTCCGGCGCCTACGCCCGCACCAAGCCGTACCTGGAGCCGGCGGACTGGCGCTACGGCGACGACGCACTGCTCGGGAAGCTGCCGGGTGCCGAGCCCGCGCGGCGCACCCTGCACCAGCCCGAAATCGTCTGGCGGCGCTCCCTCGGCGTGCTCGAGGGTCTGTGCGCGAGCACCGAGCATCTCACCGCCGGCGTGCTCGAGCTCAACCCCGGCGAGGCATCGACCGCCCACGCGCACGGTGGTGACGAGGTCGTCTACGCGCTCGAGGGCGTGCTGCACGTGCGCGTCTTCGGCAGCGAGGGCAACAGCGTGTACGAGCTCAATCCCGACGATGCGGCCTACATCCCGCAGGGCGTCGCGCACGAGTACCGCAGCTACGGCTCGGCCCCCGTGCGAGCACTCTTCGGGGTCGCGCCGGCGTATCTGCCGTGACGCGGGCGATCGGCATCGACGTCGGCGGCACGAAGATCGCCGCAGGGCTCGTGGAGACGGACACGGGCGTGCTGGAGGCGCGGCTCGAGCGCGGGACGCGGCCGGAGCGCGAGGCCGCTGCAGTCCTGGCGGACTGCGTGGCCATGGCCCAGCGGCTCGCGGCCGGACAGCCCGGGATCCCGATCGGCATCGGCGTGTGCGAGCTGGTCGACCGCGAAGGGCACACGCAATCGGCGCAGACCGTCGACTGGCGCGAGACCGACGTGACCGGCGCGTTCGCGGCGATCGGCCCGGCAGTGGTCGAGAGCGACGTGCGCGCCGCGGCGGTCGCCGAGGCGCAGTTCGGCGGTGGTCGCGGCGTCGACGACCTGCTCTTCGTGATCGTGGGCACGGGCATCTCGTGCTGTCTCGTGCTCGGCGGCCGCGCCTATGCGGGCGCGCACGGCAACGCGATCTGCTTCGGAGCGCCCCCGGTC
>JALYLC010000525.1 GCA_030774435.1 Actinomycetota bacterium | reverse complement strand
CCTCGGCGCAGGCGTCGGCGCGCATGCGCCGCCGCGCGTCGATCGGGATCCCGCGCAGGCGGTCGCGCCCGATGCCGAGCAACTCGGCCGCCCGCTTGACCGACTCGTGCACGTCGGTGGAGGCGTACAGCGCGCAGGGACGGCCCGACAGCCCGCTGTGCCGCGAGCCCGGCAGGGCCCGCTCGCGCGCGGCGGCGAGCGCCGTCATGTTCGAGACCGTGCCGCCGCCTGAGAACGTCCCGGTGGCGACCGGGTAGCCGAAGGCCTGGCCGAGCCACTCGAGCGTCTGGCGCTCCACGAGGTCGGCCGCACCTGCTACGACGGCCAGGTTGACGTCGTGGCAGGCGGCCAGCGCGTCGCCGAGCACCGCGATCTCCAGCCCGGACGATGCGACGAAGGCGAAGTAGCGCGGCCGGGGCTGCGCGATCGAGCGATCGAGCACGACCGCCGCCTCGTCGAGCGCCTGCAGCACGGGCGTCGGCCCGAGGGCGATCGGGGCGGCGAGCGACGCGCGCAGCTCCTCGTCCACCGGCGGCTGCTCGGGTCGGGCGTGATCGAAGCTGTCCCACGCGCGGGCGATCAATTCCGTCGCGTGCGCAAGCGCCTGAGCGCGCGGCACGTCGAGCCGCAGCGCGGGTTCGGGTTCCGCCATGCCGGGCATGGTGCCAGTATTGGGCTCGTGATCCCCGAGCTCACCGACGCGCAACGCGACGTGCAGGCGCTCGTGCGCGAGTTCTGCGAGCGCGAGGTCGCGCCGCACACGGCGGAGTGGGACGCTGCGCATCACGTCCCGATGGACGCCCTGCGCGCGCTGGCCGAGCTCGGCGTGCTGGGCGTGACCGTGCCAGAGGAACACGGCGGCGCCGGGCTCGACCACACCACGCTGTGCCTCGTGGTCGAGGAGCTCGCCCGCCACGACGCCGGCCTGTCCGTCGCCATCGCCGTGCACGCCGGCCTGACCGTCGCGCCGATCAAGAGCCACGGCACTCCCGAGCAGCAGGCCCGGCTGCTGCCGCCGCTCGCGAGCGGCGAGCAGCTCGGCTGCTACGCGCTGACCGAGCCGGACGCGGGCAGTGACACCGCCAGCCTCCGCCTGCGCGCCGAGCGCGACGGCGACCACTGGCGCCTGCACGGCACCAAGACCTGGATCACGAACGGGGGCTTCGCCGACGCCGTGATCGTGTTCGCCCGCACCGGCGGCGAGGGCGCGGGCGGCGTGAGCGCGTTCCTGGCGCGTGCGGATCAGGGCCTGACGGTCTCGAAGGAGATCCCGAAGCTCGGCCTGCACACCTCCTCGACGGCCGAGCTCGCGTTCGACGGGCTGCGCGTGGCCGATGCCGATCGCCTGGGCGACGAGGGCGCGGGCCTCAAGGTCGCGCTCGCCACGCTCGATGGCGGGCGCATCACGATCGCCGCCCAGGCCTGCGGCATCGCGCGCGCCGCGGTCGATCTCGCAACGACGTATGCGCAGGAGCGCCAGGCGTTCGGCGGCCCGATCGCGCGCTTCCAGGGCGTGCAGTTCCCGCTCGCCGACGTCGCCGCGAAGCTCGAGGGCGCGCGCTTGCTGATGCTGCGCGCGGCGGCCCTGCGCGACGCAGGGCGTCCGCACTCGCTCGAGGGCGCGATGGCCAAGCTGTGCGCCAGCGCGGTCGCCGTCGAGGCGGCGGACATGGCGGTGCAGACGCTCGGGGGCTACGGCTACTCCGCCGAGTTCCCCGCAGAACGGCTCTACCGCGACGCCAAGATCACCGAGCTCTACGAGGGCACGAGCCAGATCCAGCGCGTCGTGATCGCCCGGCAACTGCTTGGATCGGCCGCTCGCGGCTGAAATCGGAGAGCAGTTTCTAGCGCATATCGGTGCTTTTGCAAAAAAGACGTACCGAGCGGGCAATTTGCCATTAAGGTGAGAGGGCGAGGTCCCAGGAAACCGGCCACGGCGAGAGGAAACACCGGTGGGATTCACCAAGGGCACGACCAACCTGCGCGACGCCATTTCGGAGTCGGAGTCCCTGCGAGAGCAGCAGGCGAAGGCTTCGTTGCTGCAGACCGGCGTCCAGGGCGTGGCACGCGTCACATCGGTCGTCGACTCCGGTCTCCGCGTCAATTTCGCGCCGATCCTCGACATCGAGCTCGAGGTCGCCCTCGAGGATGGCCGCCACTACGCCGCACGCGTGCGCGAGCTCGCGCCGCAGATGTATGCCGGCCGCGTCGAGGCGGGCTCCAACATCGGCGTGCGCGCCGACGCGCTCGATCCGCAGCGCCTCACGCTCGACTGGCTGCGCGAGCTCGACGACGCTCGCTAGAGCGCTCAAAATGAGCGTGTGTGGCTGGGGTGGATGGAGCGAGCAGGGGCGCCCTGCGAAGCCCCGGAGCCGCCTCGCGCAGCGAGCGAGCCTCCGGGTCGGACGGAAGTCAATTGCCAGGGCGCACGCCGCCACCCATCGGACCTCACACACCGTTGTTCGCGCCCTGGCGATCGGCCTGCAGCCGATCCAGCCGCTCCAGACACCACGATCATTTTGAAATGCGCTCTTAGAGCAGCCTGACGCCGCCCACCGGCGTCAGCATCCCGCTGACCGGGCGGTCATGCGCCTGGACCGGGACGCTCTCGAGCAGCTCGTCGTCGAACACGACGGCGATGACCGGCGCGCTCGTGCGCGTGAGCGCGCGGTCGTAGGAGCCGCCGCCCTGGCCCAGCCTGCGGCCGGCCCCGTCCACGCACAATGCCGGCGCGAGCACGAGCGCCGCCTCGGCGATGCCGTCGAGCCCGAGCGAGTCGCCCGCCGGCTGCAACACACCGCGGGCGCCCTCCACGAGCCCGTCCGGGTCGCCGTCGTAGACGGCCCACTCGAGATCGAGGTCGTCACGCAGCAGCGGCAGCAGGACACGCACGCCGCGCGCGTGCAGCGCCGCCAGCAGCGGGAGCGTCGGCGGCTCGCCGCGCACTCCCACGAAGGCCGCGATCGGCCCTGGCC
>JALYLC010000524.1 GCA_030774435.1 Actinomycetota bacterium | reverse complement strand
GCCTTGGACGATCGCGGTCTCCGTTACCTCGAGGCCGAGCCGTGACGGGGCGAGGCCGGTCTCGGCCAGCGTGCCGCGCACGAGCGTGTCGATGCCACCGGCCGAGAGCTGCGTGCCGGACAGGTTGACCCAGGTGATGAAGTGCTCGGGGAGGAGGCCCTCGCGCTCCCAGCGCACGGTCTGCTCGCAGGCCTCGCGCAGTGCGAGCTGTCCGAGTTGCATGATCATGCCCGTCGCCTCGGCGGCCGGGATGAACTCGCCGGGCGGGACGGTGCCGCGCGTCGGCGAGGTCCAGCGCAGCAGTGCCTCGACCCCGACGATGGCGCCGCCCACGACCTCGATCTCGGGCTGGTAATGGAGGCTGAACTCGTCGCGCTGCAGGCCCAGTCGCAGCTCGTCGATCGCCCCGGGGCGCACGAACGCGTCGCTGTTCAAGAGCAGGAGCCAGCGCCCGCTCGCCACCTCGGCGCCGCGGTTGTTGCCCGCGCCGAAGCCGGCGTTCGCGGGCAGTGCCACCAGATGGACGTCCGGGCGCTCGGCCGCGAGCCAGGCCGCCGTTCCGTCCTGCGAGGCCTGGTCGACGACGATCGTCTCGACCGTCGCGATCCTGGCGGCGTCGGCCGCCAGCGCGGCGAGGCAGCGCGCCAGAAGCTCGCGGCTCTCGTAACTCACGATCACCACCGAGACGTCGGTCATGACCGTATGAGGCGGACGCGCTCGACGGCCAGCGCCGAGGCCGCGGCGACGATCAGGACGACGCCGTAGAAGTAGTAGAACTGCATCGTGAGGTAGAAGACGTTGGCGATCAGCGTGGCGGCGAGGCCTGCGCTCAGGCCGATACCGAGCGCGCGCCAGTCGCCCGCCTGCGCGTCGCCCAGGCGCTCGAGCGCGCGCGAGGCGCGCACGATCACGGCCAGGCGCAGGCCGACCCAGGCCAGGAAGGCCCCGAACACGACGGCGCCGACGAGGCCCGTCTCGTCCAGCAGGGCGATGTAGAACGAGTGCGGGCCCCAGTTCGTCTTGCCCGTCAGGAACTCGTAGTAGACCGAGAACGTGTTGAGTCCGAGTCCGAACACCGGATGCGCGTCCAGCACCGGCGTCACGAGGTCGAAGAACTGGAAGTGCACCTTGGCCGAGTTGTCGCTGAGCGTCACCCGCGAGCGCACGACCTGGCGCACATAGGGCGAGGAGGCCAGCGCCAGGCCCACCGCAGCCAGCCCACCGAGCGCGGGCAGCACGACGCGCGGCTGCAGCAGTTGCCGGCGCAATGGCCACGCGAGCACCACGAGGCCGCAGGCCAGCCCCAGGAAGCCCGAGCGCGAGAGCGTGAGCACGTCGACGGCCGCGAACCCCGCCAGCAGCGCCGTCAGCACGATGCCGCGGCGACTGCGCACCCCGGCGCGCAGCGCAAACGGCAGCAACAGCAGGATCGGGACGCAGAGCATGATTCCAAGGTGATTCGGGTCGAGCGCGAGCGCGTTGACGCGGTAGACGCCCAGCGAGACATAGCTGCCCGACTGCACGGCCGTGGCCTGCCCGTAGACGTTGATGCCGCCGAGGCTGCCCTGCCCGAAGGTGAGCGGGCCGATCACGGCCTTGTCGAGGTTGACCCCGGCCCCCACCTGCGCCGCGAGTTGGGCGACCCCGTAGGCGCAGTTGATCGCCAGCCCGAGCAGGAACGCGCCCACGGTGCGGCGTAGCAGCCGCTCGCCGCGGTCGATCACGTGCTGGGTGCCTGCCACGAGGAAGGCGAAGTGCAGCACGAACTTGGCCATGCCCTTGGCGTACTGCGAGAGCTGCTGCTGGTTCTCGAGCGCGAAGTAGCCCGCCAGGTAGACCGCGACGAGCGCCCCCATCGCCAGCAGCAACGCGAGCGCCACCTTGTGCAGCCGCCAGTCGCGGCGCAGGCAGCGATCGGCGATGAACACCCCCACGAAGCCGGCCGCGAGGATGTCCTCGAGCGTGACGTCCCCCACGCCCGGCGCCCAGTGCAGCTTGTGCCAGGTCGTGACGACGAGCGTCGCCAGCAGCAGGCGGTCGAGCCATGGCCGCAGCTTGATCATTGCCCGCCTCCGCGCCGGCGCTTGAGCCGGCGGGCGATCGGCGCGGTCAGGAGGCCGCTCGCCTGCACGAGCGAGGGCAGCGGGTCGCGCACGTCGAAGGTGCCCTCGACCGCTTTCGGGCCCATCTCGCGCAGCGCGCGCCGCAGCGGCGTGCCCTCCTCTCGCGACGCGCGCAGGTGCGCTGCGGCAACCACCCAGCGGCGGCCGTCGTGCTGCGGCCCCGAGCGCACGGGGCGCTGTGGGCGGCCGAGCACGTCGAGGTAGGCGATGCGCGGCAGATCCACGCCGCAGGCGCGCGCCAGGCCGTGCCACTGCCAGAGGCGCGGATTCACCTCCATCAGCTTGAAGCGCTCGTCGCGCGGGTCGAGCCGGAACTCGGTCTGCGCGATGCCCTGATAACCGAGCGCGTCGAGCAGCGTCAGCGCCTGCTCGACGACGTCCTCGCGCCAGCGGGCCTCGCCCACACGGCAGGTGCCGAATCCGCGTGGCATCTGCACGAGCTTCCGCCCGCAGAACAGCCCGAGCGCGGTCCCTGCGGCGTCCGTGTACGAGCCCACCGTCCAGAGCGTCGCGTCGTCACCAGGGATCACCTCCTGCAACAACGGCGCGTAGGCGGCGGCGCTATGCCAGGCCTCGAGCAGCTCTTCCGGCGTCTGGCATACGAGGACGGGCCGGCCGAAGCGCCGCTTGAACGGGATGGGATCGCCGGGCTTGACCACGGCGGGGTAGCTCAGCGCAGTCGCGGCCGCGCGCGCCTCGTGCTCGCTGTCAGCCGCAAACGTGAGCGGCACGCCGATGCCGGCGCCCTGAGCTACCGCGTACTGATGGCGCTTCTGCTGCAGCGGCTCGAGCACGTCCCAGCCGCTGCCCGGCAGCTGGTACGCGGCCAGGCGCGCCGCGTTGCGCGCCACGGCGGCGAGCGGGGCGT
>JALYLC010000523.1 GCA_030774435.1 Actinomycetota bacterium | reverse complement strand
GGCGCCGGCCGTCGACGCCCCGGCTACGCGTCCGTCCCCTCCCGCACCGGCACCGACGCAGGCCGGCCCACGCGCGACGCTCTCCGACGCGGAGCTCGAGCAACTCGTCGCCGCCTCGCACTCGCCTGCCGTCGAGGCCGCGGCCGCCGAGCTCGCCGAGCTCGAGAGGGCCTTCGGCCATCTCGCGAAGAACGCGAAGAATGAGGAGATCGGCGAGGATCGCGACAAGCTGGTAGCTGGCTTCAAGTCGCTGCGCGCAAAGGTCGCGCTGCTCGACGCAGGGCTCCAGCCGCATTTCTACCGTGCGATGAACGCGATCTCGCCCTACTACTTCCAGGGTCTGAACATCATCCTCGAGTTCGACCGCACGAACAAGGTGACAGGCAAGATCGAGCACGTCTGGAATACGTGCAACATCACGTCGCTGTCGATGACGCTCGAGGCGCTCGGCAAGTCCGCGGCCGACTACAAGCACCAGGAGCTGATTCCGCCGATCGCCAAGGTGTTCCAGAAGGACGTCGACGTGAAGGCGCACGACAAGGTCGGCAGCGAGCTCGCCGGGCTGCGCCTGCCGGACTACATCGCGATGGCGGCCATCGTGTGGCAGATGAAATACCGGACGGGCTCCGAGCAGGCGATTCTGGCCGGCGGCAACAATGCGTTCAACTCCGTCCCGAGCGCGCATGCGATTGCCACGCTGGCCCGGGACTTCGGCGCTCCCGCGAAGCAGGGCGCACTCACGCTCGCCGCGTCGGGCAAGGCGGATAGCACGCCTGGCGCCCTCGACGATTTCGCCAAGACGCACTGGAAGCAGGCCGACAACCAGGCGACCAAGGAGACCGGCGACAAGGCCACCGCGGAGGAGCGCGGCACCAAGGCGGGAAGGCTCTCGAGCGCGGAGATCGAGCGCAAGGTTCCGCTCGAGCGCTACAAGCAGGCGGTGCTCGCCCAGATCGGCCCGGAGCTCGATGCGGGCCGCCAGGTCGTCGTAGGCCAGTGGCATCACTTCGTTCGGCTGCAGGCGGTCACGGACGAGTTCGTCATCAAGGATGACCCCGGCCACTACACGGGCTCCAACGAGCGGGCGACCTGGGAGGAGGCGCGCGCGATGGGGCTCTTCCTGAACTGGGTCGTGATCGGCTGACCTCGCCCCGGTCATGCGCCGCACGCGCATTCTCAGGAGAGTCATAGCGGCCGTTTAGAGCATTCCTACGTCCCTCCGGGAGACTTGAGCTCGAAACCACGATGCCTCGACCCGGAAGGAGCGCAACATGAGACAGTCTCTTCGTGCGCGAATGCAACCCGTACTTCTTGGCGGCGCCCTCCGAATCCGCCGCCTCCGCTGGCGGGCTCTCACCCTCGCAGTCGCCGCGCTCGTGGCGATCGGAGTCGTGACCGGCGCCGCGCTCGCGCGTACGAGCGCTCCGATCGGGACCGGAGTCGTCATCATCAAGACCACGCTCGCCTACCAGGGAGCATCGGCCGCCGGAAGCGGGATGGTGCTCACGTCGTCCGGCGAGATTCTGACCAACAACCACGTGATCCGCGGCGCGACGACGATCACTGTCCGTATCCCAGGAACGAGCCGGATGTACACGGCGAAGGTCGTCGGCTACGACGTCACCGACGACGTGGCGGTGCTCCAGGCGATCGGCGCGTCGAACCTGAAGACCGTGACGACCGCGAGTTCGTCGAAGCCCGCCGTCGGCGACGCGGTGACGGCCGTCGGTAACGCGGGCGGGACTGGCACGCTGACCTCCGCCAGAGGCGCGATCACGGGGCTGACGAGGTCGATCGTCGTGAGCGACGACCAGGGCGGCACCGCGCGCCTCACCGGCTTGATCGGCGCCGACGTCGGCGTCCAGCCCGGTGACTCAGGCGGACCACTCCTGAACAGCGCGGGCAAGGTGATCGGAATGGACACGGCCGGCTCGACGGGGTACGTGTCCCGCTCGACCACGGCGACCCAGGCCTACGCGATCCCGATCGCGAAGGCGCTCTTGATCGCGAAGCAGATCGAATCCGGTCAGGCGGCGACGCGCGTCCACATCGGCAAGACGCCGTTTCTCGGGATCCAGGTGGCGAGTGATGTCCGCGGCGGAAACGTCTCGTCGGCGGGCGCCGTCGTCGCAGGCGTCATGTCCGGCAGCCCGGCCGCGTCGGCAGGTCTTTCCGCCGGCGACGTGATCACCGCGATCGACGGTCACGCGATCTCCTCGTCGAGCTCGCTCACCTCGGTGATCTTGACGAAGACGGCAGGCGCCAAGGTGACCATCAGCCACACGGATCATCTCGGCGCCAGTCACTCCACGACGGTCACGCTCGCCAGCGGGCCCGCCCAGTAGCGCGCCTTCGCAAGCCCTCGCAAAACGCTGCTCACACGTCCGCGCGCGAGCGCAGCTACTCGCTCGACGTACGCCGCTGCCCCGTCATGTACTTCCTGCACGGCCCGACAG
>JALYLC010000522.1 GCA_030774435.1 Actinomycetota bacterium | reverse complement strand
GAGCAGGATGAGGTTGTCGAGCTCGGTCTTGCCGCCGCGCTCGACCGGGGTGAGGTGGTGTGCCTCGAGTTCGTGGGTGGCGGTGCAGCTGGGGTATTGGCAGTGGGGTGAGCGCGTGTGCAGTGCGCGCTGCTGTGCGTAGGAGGCGCAGCGTCCGACGCGTGAGTGGCGGAGGTCGCGGCCGTGTGGTTTGATCGTGAGGCGGCGTGCGTCGCAGGCGAGCCGCTCGGCCGTCTCGGGGCTGAGCGGCCCTGCGCCCTCGAGCAGCGGCGGCTCGTCGCGGCTGATGTGCACGATCAGGGTGGTGGGGCTGCGCCTGAGGCCGCCGTCGGCGCGGCGCTGGGCGAGTGTGACGAGGGCGTCTGCGGCCGACTGTTGCCAGTCGAGGATGGTGCTGGCCTGCTTGTCGCTCGCGCGCTGGGTCTTGGCGATGCTCCCGATGGCTTGCTCGAAGGCGGCGCCCTGCTCGAGCGGCAGGCGCCCGCTGAACGCGAGCTCGCGCCGCCCACTCGTCCAGGAGAGGCTGAGAGCGCGTCGCTTGTGGAGCTCCTGGTCATCGGTCACCGTGGGCGGGATGATCGTGCGCGCGGCCAGCGCGATCTCGCTGGGCGGCTTGCCGACGGCGAGACGTGCCAGCTCGGCATCGCTGGCCGGGGTCGCGAACTCGGCGGCGGCTGCGACCTGGTCGAGGGTCAGCGCGCCTGTGCTCAGCGCGTGGTCGAGCGCGGGCAGGCTCCGCAGTGCGCTGCTCGTGCGGGTGATGCGCGCGGCGGTGCGGTGGTCGCTGCTGCAGATCTGCGCGAGCCACTGGGCGCTCGTCGAGCAGCCCGCCGCGCGCCAATCGCCGTCGTCGTCGGCCTCGCGCACGATCTGCGTGACCCGTTGCTTGATGCGCGCCTCCTGCTCGCAGAGCGAGCGCAGCTCGTGCCGGCGCGCCTCGCGGCGACGCTCGCGCGCCTGGTCGATCGTCCCATCCTGTGTGGCGAACATACGTTCGTATCGTAACAGCAGCGAGCCGTCAAGATGTGCCGAGTTTGTGCCAAAATGCAGCGCTTTTACTGAGTTCCAGGTGGGCGTTCACGGACGCAGGGCGCTGGACTCGGCCGGCACTTGCTCCGAGGCGCATTCATGCGCATCCCAAGGTCGCCCATGACGTCGGGGGTCCGCGCGACTGTTCGTCGCGCTCGTGCCCGACGACGTCGTGAACCGCCCGCAACGCCCTGAAGGCCAGGAGCTCCAACTTCGCGCGACGAACATGACTCGTGGCTGCGTCGGAGTAACGGATTAGTAACGAATGCTGTGTCTGAAGTGCCGCCACGCGCGAGCGGCGTGGACGGCCGCGGACGTCGAGCCGATCACGCTGCATGAGTCGCAGCACTCCTGCATTTCGACCTGGATCGCGGCGGGCGTCAACGTCGAGGTCGAGTCGCTGCGAGGTCCGGCTTTCTTTCAGGCCGCGGGCAGCGCGCTACGCTCGGCCGATGCGTTCGATTCGAGTGGGGCGCAGAGTCGCCCTGGCGGCGTCAGCGGCCGTACGCGCGTGGCAGTGATGAGCGGCGGTTGGAGCGAGTCGGCGGGGGCGTGGATTGCCTCGCTTGGCGACGAGGGTGATTTCACGCGCCAGTACGTGACCGACGCCGCGATGGTCGCGCGGATCGAGGGGCGCGCCTTTCGCGCGGCGCTCGATGTTGGCTGTGGCGAGGGACGCTTCTGCCGCATCCTGCGCCGGCTCGGAATCGCTGCGACCGGCGTTGATCCAACGCGGCGCCTGATCGACGAGGCGGTGCGGCGCGATCCTTCGGGCGACTACCGCATCGGCCGCGCCGAGGCACTGGAGTTCCCCGACGCCGGCTTCGATCTGGTCGTGAGCTACCTCACGCTGATCGACATCCCCGGCCTCGAGGAGGCTGTTTCCGAGATGGCGCGGGTTCTCGCGCCGGGCGGCACGCTGCTGATCGCCAACCTTGCGAGCTTCAGTACGGCCGGCGCGGAGACAGGCTGGATCGCGGCCGTGGACGGCACTCGCCTCCACTTCGCGGTCGACCGGTATCTGGAGGAACGCGCCATTCAGGTGGAGTGGGAAGGCATCCGTATCGTGAACTGGCACCGGCCGCTGAGCAGCTACCTCGGGCTGCTGTTGGAGCAGGGGTTGCGCCTCGTTCACTTCGCGGAGCCAGGAGCCTCGGGCCCCGACCCCCAGGAGATCGCGGAGTACGGGCGCGCGCCGTGGGCGTACGTGATGGAGTGGCGTAAAGACTGACTCCAGCAGCGCGCGGCCGTGCGCGACGCTTCGAGCTGAACGATTCCCGCGGATCTCGACGCTCCGGTTGTGATCCGGGCAGTCATGCTGGCCGGGATCGGCGGTCTAGATTTCCGCGGATAGCGCGCGTGTCGCGAACGTGTGGCGCAGGGCCTACGGCACACCTCGCGACACTCTCCTGGCTGGCGGCGGCCGGATGGGTCAGCCGACGTTGAGGAACGCTCGGAGCGCGCGGCGGATCAGGTCACTGTGCGTCGTGCGCTCATCGGCTGCTCGCTCCTCGAGTGCCCGGCGGAGTTGCGGGGTCGAGTCGGACGGGCACGATCTCAGATGGCCCGTTGCCGCGGCGTGGCCGGCCGCTGGCGCGCAGCTTGGCGACGTCGTAGCCGCGTTCGGCCTCCGCGACGAGCGAGTCGACCAGCTCGTCGATGATCGGAACGTCGTGGCTGGTGGGGGGAGTATCAGGTGGCATTGGGCTGGTGGCAGGCGCCGCGGTACGTGGGCGCATGGCTATCGCGTGGATCACCAGCCGACGAGCGTCGCGGCGCTCCAGGACGGTGAGCTCGAGCAGCTTGCCAGTGTGATCGGGGCCGAGGAGCATCAAAAAAGGGGCGCGCCGGGAGCCTGTGGCCCCCGGCGCGGGTATCGCTGCGCTGGAGCGGGATCTGCCCTGGGGTGGAGCGCTTGCGGCCTATGTCCTTCTGGACAGACGCTCGTTCTCGCCTGCGTCTCCTACTCGAACATCGTGCTGACAGACACGACAAACAACGTCACGGCCAACATCGCAGACGTGAGCCGCACGTTCGTCGCAATCGCCGGATGCTGATCCACTAGTTGCTCCGTTCCTTCACATGGGCGCGAAAATCGAGGGGGTGCCAAAGCCACCCCATGCCCCTCCTCCGGCAGAGCCAGAAACGTGCTTCCCCCGAGTTGCCGCGGGTCCATGGGGCGCGGCAACGCCGCAATCCTAGTCTCATTCAACACAAAGTCAAGAGCCGGAGAAAAGCGGAATCGCTGATCCGCGATTCACCTGCGAGCAG
Source organism: Actinomycetota bacterium (assembly GCA_030774435.1). Classification (GTDB taxonomy): domain Bacteria; phylum Actinomycetota; class Thermoleophilia; order Gaiellales; family JALYLC01; genus JALYLC01. The sequence continues at coordinate 2,368 of JALYLC010000522.1, read as the reverse complement.
GGGAAACGCGGGCCACAGGGCCTCGAGTTCGACCACGGCCTCGAGCGGCCCGGAGCGGATCATCCCGGTCGCAGACGGGACGATCGACACCGCACGCACCGCGGGGATCACCAGCGTGATCAAGAGCCCGACTGGCGACTGTTGCGCCAGTCCGAGCCTGGACGTCAGTGTCCACAGGGTGTCGGTGACTCCGACGAGCGAAACGGTCCCGAGAGGCCAGTAGCATGTCCTCGAATTGCTCGCGCGGGGTTCTTCCCGCCCGCGGTCCAACGCAGGTGCCGGGACGAAGTCTCGGACAGATAGGGCGGTTACCTGTCACAGCCAGGAGGAGAGCATGAACCGAGTCATGATGACCATAGGTGCGCTGGTGACCGCACTGGCGGCCGGAGCCGCCGCCTCGGCCGCGCCGCCGCAGGGAACGCAGTCCGACGCCGCGTTTGCGGCCAGTTATGCGGCGAAGGGCGTCGTCAACGTGTCCGCGACGACGCAGCGTGTCAGCTGCTACGCCCCGGAAGTCGCCTACACGACGGCGTTGACCGCGGCGGACGGCTACCCGGACGGCGGCGAGACGCCCTGTCCAGGCGCGACGACCGGAGAACAGACGAGCGGCTTCCCGACGCAGGACGTCGCGAACGCCCCCGTACTCGTCAAGGACCACTCCGAGTCCGACATTCGTGTCGACCCGGCCCGCCCGCTGCACCTGATCGGGCAGAGCAAGTGGTTCGTCAGCGCCGAGGGCTACAACCACCTGATCGGCTTCTACGAGTCTTGGGACGGCGGCCAGACCTGGCCCGTGCAGGGCCACGTGCCCGGCTACGAGGGCTGGACGGACAATACCGACCCGGTCGGCGCGTTCGATCCATGGGGGAACTTCTATTCGCTGCTCCTCCCCTACGAATTCGTCTACTCGAATTCCGGCGGGCACGTGTTCAACAACGGCTCGAAGCAGGCAAACCCGGGCCAACCGCCGGAGGCGGTCTCGGTGGCCGTGCACCCGGCCAAGCCGGCCGGCCAGCAATCGGCGACGAACTGGATCACGAGCCACAACGGGCATCCGGATTTCGTCTTTACGGCGTCGAACGCGGATACGAACACTCCGGACAAGCAGTGGATCGCCATCGACACGAATCTGCTCAGCCCCCACTACGGGCGCGTCTACGCGATGTTCACGCAGTTCGTGTTCAACCCGACGCGGATCCTCGTCTCGTATGCGGACGCGCGCCCGGACGGCACGCACACGGACTGGTCAGCGCCGCAGGTACTGCCGACGATCCCAGGCCATCCGTTTGACAGCTACCTGCTGCCGCACGTCGCACCCGACGGCACGCTCTTCACCACGGTGACGAACAATCCGGTCGCGAAGGGCTTCCTCAACAACTCGATCTACCTGATCTCCTCGCAGGACGGCGGCGTCAGCTGGCAGGGGCCGACCCTGGTTGCGCCGAGCGTGCTGACCCCGAACTACCTCAACACGACCTTCACCGAAGGCATCGTCAATTCGTTCGGTCTCGGCACCAATCAGGTGAACGGCCACTGGCCGCTCTACATGGCTTACGAGAACGAGGACCCCGATGGGTTCTCGCGGGTCTATGTCACCGGCTCACTCGATGGCGGGGTGAGCTGGAGCGCTCCGATCCGCGTCAACGACGGGCCCGACGACGTGGAGGCGTTGCAGCCGCGAGTCGAGGCTGCCCCGAACGGCACGGTCGCCGTCGCCTTCTACGACCGGCGGCTCGGCTGTCCGACGAGCACGGCCTCGGGCGTCCAGTTCGATCCGCTCACGCCGGCCGGGCAGCGCAATTTCTGCATCAACACGGCGATCCAGTTCTACACGCCGAATCTCACGCCGATCGGGCAGAACATCCGGCTGTCGCAGGACACCTGGGATCCCCAGCTGAACGCGCCCAAGCGCTCCTGCATCTGTAGGACGAGCACGTTCCTGGGTGACTATTTCGGGCTCGATTTCGGCGGCGGCTACGCCTACACCTCCTCGATCTCGACCTACGACGACGGGCAGAACCCGAGCAACTACCAGCAGCAGATCGTCGCGAGGGTTGCCTTGCCGTAGCACCTGAGAGCGGGCCGTCCAGCCCGCGCCGCCATCTCAGCGCTACTCGGAACGGTCGCGCGCCCCCATGCTTTGCCCGGAGGCGCGCGGGAGGTTCGAGTCCTACCCGAAGAGCTCACGCAAAAGGCCCGCGCAGGCGGGCCTTTTGTCCGTCGCGCCCTTCCGCTGGAAGTTCACGCGCCACGACCTCCACAAGCTGCTCGCCAAAACCGACAGCACCACCGTCGCCGCCTGAAACCCTCGACGCGATACATGCGCGAACTTCCGAGCCAGACCACTACGCTAAACGGCGGCCGGCTG
>JALYLC010000521.1 GCA_030774435.1 Actinomycetota bacterium | reverse complement strand
TCGTGCGTTCGACGACCTGCGCGAAGCGGTCGAGCCGCTGCAGCCACGTGCTGATGCCCTCGAAGGCGTAGGGCGCGAGCATGCACCTGCGGACACGGCCGACCTTCTCCGTCGTCACGAGCTGCGCGTCCTCGAGCAGCCGGATGTGCTTCTTCATCCCGGTCAGCGACATGCCGAAGGGCTCGGCGAGCTCGCTGATCGTCGCGCTGCCGGAACTGAGTCGTTCGAGGGCGGCGCGGCGAGTCGGGTCGGCGAGGGCTGCGAAAGCGCGGTCGACCGTCGTTTGATACTGAACCATTAGGTTCACTATAGGAGGTTCGGCGCCGCGATGCAACACCACCGCGTCGGCAAGTGGTCTACCGCGGCGGCCTCGCCCTCGCAGCCGTGCTGTCCTAGTCGCCGGCGGGCGTGACGTGCGCCGTGTCGAGGTGATGCTTCGGAGTGTCCGGCGAGAGTGAGAGCGCAACGCGCGCGAGCGCGATGCGCTCCATCTCCACTCGCTCGCGCTGACTGCGGGCGCGCTCGTGGAGATCGTCGAGATCCAGGTTCGCGATGGCGGCCGACTGCGGCGCCATGCGCAGCGCCTCCCACAGCGACTGCTTTCCCGCGATGCCCAGCGACAGCGTCTCCAGCTCGTGCATCCGCAGGAGTTGCGTGTCACCGTGGCCGCGGCCGTTCGGCTTGAGGCGGGACAGCCGCTCCGTCATCCACGCTGCCCCGTTCTTCGCCCACGAGGATGGCACACCCAGCTCCGACATGAAGCCGGCGAGCGTGTCGCGATCGGCTTCGATCTCGTGGGCGATCTGCTCCAGCCTTCGCCCGGTCGGTGTGCCCTCGTTGTGTTTCGACGCACGCCTCGCGAGATTCACGCCGGCCGTTGCGCCTGCAAGGTGGTCCTGGAGATAGATGGAGAGATAGGTTCGCGACATCGTGCTCTCGCGATACCCGCTGGCTCACGTCCGAAACGCTCTCTGCTCGTATAGTCGCCGGGTAGTCGTGACGAGGAGGACAGCATGGCCTGGCGCACCGAGCCCCCGTTCCGCGCAGATCACGTCGGCAGCCTCTTGCGCCCGCCCGAGTTGCTCGAGGCGCGTGCCGATCACGCGGCAGGGGCGCTCGACGGGCAGGAGTTGCGCGGCATCGAGGACGACGCCATCCGCGAGGCCGTGCGTATGCAGGAGGCGGTCGGCCTGGAGTCCGCGACCGACGGCGAGCTGCGGCGCGGCTCCTGGCACATGGACTTCATCTACCAGCTGGGCGGCGTCAAGAAGCTCGCCTCGGACCTCGTCGTCGAGTTCAAGAACCCCACCGGCACCGTCAGCTTCACCCCGGCCTCGATGCGCGTAGACGAGCCCGTGCGGCTCGAGCACACGATCTTCGCCGACGACTTCGCATTCCTGCGCGACACGGTGGCAACGGCGGTGCCGAAGCTGACGATCCCGTCGCCGAGCATGGTGCACTACCGCGGCGGCCGTGCGGCGATCGACGAGACTGTGTATCCCGACCTCGAGCAGTTCTGGGCTGATCTCACGGCGGCTTACCGTGAGGAGGTGAAGCGGCTCGGCGAGCTCGGCTGCCGCTACCTGCAGCTCGACGACACCAGCCTCGCCTACCTCAACGACCCGGCCCAGCGCGAGCACATCGCGCAGCTGGGCGGCGATCGCGAGCACCAGCACGAGGCCTACATCCGCTACCTGAACCAGGCGATCGCGAGCCGGCCCGAGGGCATGCGCATCACGACGCACATGTGCCGCGGCAACTTCCGCTCCTCGTGGTATGCCTCGGGCGACTACGAGTACGTCGCCGAGGTGCTGCTGAACGAGCTCGACGTCGACGGCTTCTTCATGGAGTGGGACGACGAGCGCTCGGGCGGCTTCGAGCCGCTGCGCTTCCTGCCGCCCGGCAAGGTCGTCGTGCTAGGGCTCGTGACCACGAAGACCGGCGAGCTGGAGCGGAAGGACGACCTCAAGCGCCGGATCGAGGAGGCGAGTAGGTTCGCCGACATCGACCAGCTGTGCCTGTCGGGTCAGTGCGGCTTCTCGTCGACGGTCGACGGCAACGACCTCAGCCATGCGCAGCAGGAGGCCAAGCTGAGCCTGGTCGTCGAGACGGCGCGCGAAGTCTGGGGCTAGGTGAGCCGCAGCGGGACGAGCGCCGCAGCCAACAGCACGTGCGCGGCGGCAAGCGCGCGCAGCGAGGCCTCGGCCGGTCTCGTGAGCGTGGCCACGTCGAGCACCTCGCGCTCCTCACCCGCGCGTTCGATGGAGCCCTCGACGCGCAGGCCGCCGCGGCGCAGGCGCCGCGCCCAGTTCGAGAGGTAGCGCTGGGCTAGGCTCGTCGCGGCGGCGAACGCGGCTCCCAGCAGCACCGGCAACTCGATCGCCCCCGTCTGGGCGAACCCGCCGACGAGCACCGGGAACGCCCCCCAGCCGAGGGCGAAGACCTGGTCGGTGTGGAGC
>JALYLC010000520.1 GCA_030774435.1 Actinomycetota bacterium | reverse complement strand
GAACGGGTCAGGGAGGCCTACGGGGCCAACTACGCGCGGCTCGCTGCGCTCAAGAAGCAGTACGATCCGACGAACTTCTTCCGCCTGAACCAGAACATCCAGCCCGCCGGCTGAGGCTGGCGCTAACCGGCGACGCTAGGCGCTCCTCTGAGCCGCGTCGGCTGGCGACGGTACCTCCCGCACGCAGGGGAAGGCCCCCTTTCGATTTGGCGATGTTCTTGGGATTCGGGGGGGGCACGGCGTACACGCTGCGGTGTGGCTCGCGCGTCGCGTTTTCGCTCGGGGGAAAATCGGGAGTGGTGCACGCTCGCATCCTGATGTTCCGTCCACGGGTGTAGACTCGGGTGCGCAATGTGCGAGCGGCTTACTGGCCGCTGCCAGAGAGGGCCCCGCCCGTGGTAGCTCAGCCGGAACGGACTGCGCCACTTGAGGCTGCTTTGCCGCGGGAGCTCGCGGAGACTGTTGAGCAGCAGGCGGCGACGAGCGAGGTCTTGGAGGTCATCGGGCGGTCAGACTTCGAGCTGGAGCCGGTGTTCGAGACTGTCGTGCGGCATGCCGTGAGGCTTTGTGGCGCGGACGCCGGCATGATCTACCAGCTCGAGGACGACGCGTATCGACTGGCATTTTTGCTCGGCGGGTCGCCGGAGTATGGCGCGTTTCTCGCCGTCACGCCGATCGCAGCGACTCGCGGAACGCTGGTCGGGCGGGTCGGCCTCGAGCGTCGGGTCGTGCAGATCGACGACGTTCTGGTCGATCCCGCCTACGAGTGGCACCAGGCGAGCGAGCTCAGCGGCCAGCGGACGATGCTTGGCGTCCCGATGCTCGCGGCCGAGCGGGTCGTCGGCGTAATTTTGTTGTTGCGCTTCGAGGTCCACCGATTCGACGAGCGCGCCGTCCGGCTTGTCAGCACGCTCGCCGCGCAGGGAGCGATTGCGATTCAGAACGTGCATCTGGTTCAGCAGCTACAGCGACGCGAGGCCGAGCTGGCGCGCTCGGTCGGTGAGCTTCGGGCGCTCGGAGAGATCAGTGAGGCGGTGAGCTCGAGCTTGGAGTCGCAGCGCGTTCTGACGACGATCGTGACCCGTGCCGTTCAGCTCTCCGAGACTGAAGGCGGCTCGATCTTCGAATTCGACGCAGCGACCGGACTGTTTCATGTGCGTACCTGTTACGGCACGGGCGCGGAGCTCGTCGAGGTGCTGCGTGCGACGCGTATCCACGTCGACGAGACATTCGTGGGCAGGGCGGCGGCGAGCGGCGCACCGTGCCAGGCAGCGGATCTCACCACGGAGCCCTCCGACGCCCACATCGACCGGCTGCGCGAGGCGGGCTGGCGTTCGATGCTGGTGGTGCCGCTGCTGCGCGAGGAGGAGATCCTCGGCGCCCTCGTCGTCCGCCGCACCGTTGCAGGCACCTTCCAGCAGCACACGGTCGACCTGCTCGAGACACTTGCGAGCCAGTCGGCCGTAGCGATCAATAATGCCCACGTTTTTCGAGAACTCGATGAGAAGACACGTCAGCTGGAAGTGGCGAGCCAGCATAAGTCCGACTTTCTGGCCAACATGTCACACGAGTTGCGGACCCCACTCAATGCCGTCATCGGCTTCTCGGACGTGCTGCTCGAGCGGATGTTCGGAGAGCTCAACGAGCGCCAGGACGAGTACCTGCACGACATCCGCAACTCGGGGCGGCACCTCCTCGAATTGATCAACGAGATCCTCGACCTCTCCAAGGTTGAGGCGGGGCGCATGGAGCTCCAGCTGGGCCCGGTATCGCTTCCCGATGTGCTCCGGGAAGCGCTGGCGATGGTGCGGGAGCGAGCCGAACGACACCGACTGACGCTCGAGCTTGAGGTCGACGACGCGCTGCCCGCCGTGCAGGCCGACGAGCTTAGGCTCAAGCAGGTCGTGCTGAACCTCGCGACCAATGCGGTCAAGTTCACCGCCGACGGTGGTGTGATCGCGATGCGCGCGCGCCTCGTTGGCGATGAGGTGCACGTGACGGTGCGCGACAGCGGCATCGGCATTCCCGAGCAGGATCAGGATCGCATCTTCGAGGCGTTCCAGCGTGGCGGTCGCCGCTCTCACACGAGCAGCGAGGGTACCGGCCTCGGGCTGACGCTCTCGAAGCGCATTGTCGAGCTGCACGGTGGGCGTCTGTGGCTGACGAGCAGGGTGGGCGTGGGCAGCACGTTCGCGTTCGCCATCCCGGTCACACAGGCGAGGGCGGTTGCCGTCGAATGACGCGCGCTCCGCTGATCCTGGTTGTCGAGGACAATCCGCGCAACCTGAAGCTCGTGCGCGACGTCCTCGACCATATCGGCTACCGCACCCTGGTCGCGGCAAACGGTGAGCAAGGCGTCGAGCTCGCCGGCGAGTACCGGCCCGACCTCACGCTCATGGACGTGCAGTTGCCAGGCATCGACGGCGTCGAGGCGCTCGCCCGGCTGCGCGCTGACCCGACCACCGCGCAGCTTCGCGTCGCCGCGCTCACGGCGTCGGCGATGAAGGAGGACCGGGACCGCCTGCTCGCGGCCGGCTTCGACGGCTACCTCGAGAAGCCGCTGGACGTGCGCGCCTTCCCGGCGCAGGTGGCGGCACTGATCGACGGAAGCGAGGCGGGAGCGCCATGAGCGACAGCGGCACGATCTTGGCCGTCGACGACCTCCCCGAGAACTTACGCCTGTTGCAGGCTGTGCTGGAGCCGCGAGGCTACGACGTTGTGCTCGCGACATCCGGGGAGGAGGCGCTCGACCGGCTCGGGAGCCATCCGATCGACCTCATCCTGCTGGACGTCGTCATGCCGGGGCTCGACGGATTGGAGGTCTGTCGGCGCGTCCGCGCCGACGAGAAGACGCGGTTCCTGCCGCTGGTCATGATCACGGCCAGCGAGCACCTCGAGAAGCGTGCGGCGATCGAAGCCGGCGCAGACGATTTCGTCACGAAGCCCTTCGATGGGGCGGAGCTGCTGGCGCGGGTGCGCTCGCTGCTGCGCATAAAGCGCTACCACGACACGATCGTGGCGCAGAGGGCGGAGCTGGCTGCGTGGAATCGGCAGCTCGAGCAACGCGTGCGCGAGCAGGTGCAGGAGCTCGAACGCGTAGGCCGGCTCAAACGCTTCCTCCCGCCACAGCTCGTCGATTTGGTCGTCTCCTCGGGTGACGACTCGTTCCTGCAGAGCCACCGGCGCGAGATCACCGTGGTGTTCTGCGATCTGCGCCGCTTCACTGCCTTCGCGGACGCGGTCGAGCCCGAAGACGTGATGGACGTGCTGGGCCAGTACCACGCTGCGTTGGGCGATCTGGTGCACCGCTTTGAGGGCACGCTCGAGCGCTTCATCGGCGACGGCCTCATGGTCATCTTCAATGACCCGGTGCCCTGCGACGACGCGCCGTTGCGTGCCGTGCGGATGGCGGTGGCGATGCAGAACGGCGTCGGCCAGCTCGCAGAGCGCTGGCGTCGGCTGGGCTATGACCTCGACTTCGGCGTTGGCATCGCGCAGGGGCACGCCACCCTCGGCCGAATCGGCTTCGAGGGGCGGTCCGACTACACCGCCATCGGTAGCGTCACGAACCTCGCGGCCAGGCTGTGCGCCCAGGCCGCACCAGGCCAGATCCTGGTCAGCCAGCGAGTACACGCGCTGGTCGAGGCGATCGTCAGCGCCGACTCGGTCGGCGAGCTCACGCTGCGGGGCTTCGCCCGCCCCGTGCAGGCTTACAACGTGCGCGGGCTCGACGCGGCGCGGGAGCCCGCATGAGCCTCCTTGCGGGCGACGAGCCGAAACTGAGCGGCCAGTGTGGACTTCGCAGGTCGCGGAGTTGCTCGGCGCATTGACGCGCCGCGCTAGCCGCCGTGCTTCTCGAGGAAGCGCGTGACCCGGCGGCGGTCTCGTCGGCTCCGAGGTTCATGTGCTTGCCGTAGCGGTCGAGAGTCATCGTGATCGACGCGTGCCCGGCAAGAGCCTGGACACGCTTGGGGTTCGCGATTGCTTGCGCCCCGATCGTGATGCACGCGTGTGGGAGTCGACAGATGGCGAGGTGACGAGGTGAGCGGGCCGATCGGCTGAGGGCTGGCAGGTCTGCGTGCGACAGGATCGGCACTCGCGGGCGGTAGCGCGCTGCGCGATGCGGGAATAGGCGCTGGGCGGATGGTCGATTGGCGCGGCGGCTGCTGGGCGCGGGGAGCACGAATGAGGTGGCCTGTTCGGCACGGCCTGCGAGCGGGTGCCTTGCCGCGCGCGATCGCTCTGCTTGCCAGCGGCCTGAGCTGCGAGTAAACAAAGCGACCGTGTCTGCGCATCGAATGGTCGGGATGATGAATGGAGGGGCGGCCGTCGAGGCACTGGAAGCGGTGTACCGCGTGAACTTGGCGCGTTTCGTTCGCACGGCGTCGGCGATCGTCGGCGACGAGGCGACGGGGAGAGATGCGGTGCAAGAGGCATTCGTGCGGGCGGTCAAGGAGCGCGCCGGCTTCCGGGGCGAGGCACCGCTCGAGGCGTGGGTGTGGCGGATCGTGATCAACGAGGCGCTGGCGCTTCGGCGGCGCCGCGCGGACGACGCCGAGTGGGATGGCAGCACATCCGCGGCTGTCTCGACTAATCACGTTCCCGGACAGGACGCGGCGGTGCGTGCGTGGGTTGCTGCGCTTCCCGAGCGCCAGCGCCTCGTGGTGTTCCTTCGCTATTTCGCTGATCTCGACTATCGCGCGATCGCTGTCGCGCTCGACGTCGAGGTCGGAACGGTGTCGGCCACGCTCGCGGCGGCACACGGCGCGCTTCGGCGCTCGATGCAGGTGGTGCAGTGATGACCGACGTTGAAAGGCTCATCGCAGACTCGTTTGCGCGTCTGTACCCCCTCCGGCCTGTGGCGACTGATTGGGACGATGTGCTTGTGCGTGCCGGTGCAGGCCCTGGGCGTAGCCGGCGGCTCGACTGGTTCATGCCGCAAGCGTCGCTTCGTCTCCGGATTGCGCTGATCCTCGTCCTGCTGGCTCTGCTACTGGTCGGAATCGC
>JALYLC010000519.1 GCA_030774435.1 Actinomycetota bacterium | reverse complement strand
CGCCGGCCCTACAGCGGGCGGGTGTTCTCCGTGTCGACGGCCTCGGGAGCCGTCGACCACACCTGGACGACCGTGACGACACCCGGGGGAGAGCCGGGCGGCGGGGGCATCTGGGGCTGGGGTGGCGTCGCGCTCACCTCCGACGGTCATGTCTGGGCCGCCAGCGCGAACGCCAACTTCGCGGGTGGCGCGGACGAGGCCAGCGATCATGCGGAGTCGATCATCGAGCTCAGCTCCTCGCTCGCCCTGGTCACGTCCAGCCATGCCCCCGGCATGCCGCACCGCGGCGACTTCGGCTTCGGCTCGACGCCGATCGTGTTCAAGGCGGAGGGCTGCGGCGCGCTGGTCGCCTCCGAGGGCAAGGACGGGGTGCTCTACCTGTGGCGGCGCGCCACTCTCGCCGCCGGGCCGGTGCAGCGGCTCGTGCTGGCATTCCCCGCCACGCTCTACGGCTCGCCCGCCTGGGATCCCAAGACACAGCAACTCTTCCTCACGACCTCGCAGGGCTATGCCGGTCAGCCTGCGGGGCTCGACGCGCTCGCTGTGACCAAGAAGTGCCGGCTGCGGCGCGCCTGGACAAAGGGCCTCGGCGGCCAGCTGAGCGCGGTTCCCACGGTCGCCAACAACACGGTGATCGTCGCTACCGGCACTGGGCGCCTGCGCGTCTACGCGACGGCCACGGGCAGGCTGCTCGCGCAGCGCCAGCTCAGCGGTGCCACGTTCGCGGCGCCCATCGCCTTCGGCCGCGACGTCGGAGTCGTGACCTGGGCACGCAAGCTGATGGTCTTCCGGCTGCCCGCGTAGCGCCTCCCCGTATCCTGCGCCCCATGGCCGTCCCGCTCGATCTCCCCGCCATCGCCGGCGGCGTGCCGGTGCGCGGCGAGCATCGCCTCGACTTCGCGCCGCCCGCTCTGGGCGACGAGGAGCGCGCCAACGTGCTGCGCTCGCTCGAGACCGGCTGGCTGACGACGGGGCCGTTCGCGCGCCAGCTGGAGAGCGAGTTCGCGCTCTACGCCGAGGCGCCGATCGCGCTCGCCGTCTCCTCATGCACGGCCGGCATGTACCTGGCGCTGCGCGCGCTCGGCATCGGCGAGAGCCCGGACGACGAGGTCATCACGACGCCGCTGACGTGGCCCGCGACGGCCAACGTGATCGTGCGCGCAGGGGCCCGGCCGGTCTTCTGCGAGGTCGACCCCGAGACGCTGTGCCTTGATCCGGCCGCCGTCGAGGCTGCCGTCACGCCGCGCACGCGTGCCGTCATGCCCGTGCATTACGCCGGTCATCCGTGCGACCTGGCGGCGATCGGCGCGACCTGCGCGCGTCACGGGCTGAGGCTCGTGGAGGACGCGGCGCACGCGACCGAGACGCGCATCGCGGACGGCCGCAAGATCGGCTCGGTCGGCGACATCACGTGCTTCAGCTTCTACGCCAACAAGAACCTCGCCGCGGGCGAGGGGGGGATGCTCACCCTGCGCGACGAGGCACTCGCGGCGCGCATCGCCTCGCTGCGCCAGCACGGGCTCACGCGCGACTCCTGGAAGCGCTACGAGAAGAAGGGGCCGGGTGCCTACGACGTGCTCGAGCCCGGCTACAAGCTCAACCTGAGCGATCTGCATGCGGGTGTCGCGCTGGGACAGCTGCACCGGCTCGAGGAGCACCACGAGCGCCGGGTCGCGCAGGCCGAGCGCTACGACGAGGGCCTCGCCGACCTGCCCGGAATCGCGCCGCTGGGGCGCCGGCTCGCCCCCGCGGGCGTCCACGGCTGGCACATCTACGTCGTGCGCATAGCCCGCGAGGAGGCCGGCGCGGGCCGCGACGCCTACGCGGAGGCGCTCGGCGAGGAGGGCATCGGCACGGGCCTGCACTTCCTGCCGGTGCACGAGCTCACGTACTTCCGCGCGTCGCATCCGACCGCGCCGCTGCCGGTGGCGGAGGCCGCGGGGGCAGAGGTTCTCTCGTTGCCGCTCTCGCCGGCCCACTCGCTCTCCGACATCGACGATGTCGTCGCGGCCGTGCGCCGCCTGCACGCGCACTTCACCCGATGACCCGTCCCACACGGCTCGCGCTGCAGATCGGGATCTCGGTCGTCCTGATCGCCGCCGTGCTCTGGCAGGCCGATCTCCACAAGATCGGCAACGCCCTGCGCGACTCGAGCCCCGGCTGGTTCTGCGCGGCGATCGCGATCAACATCGTGGCGACCTTCGTGATGGTCGTGCGCTGGCATCTGCTGCTGGTCGCGCGCGGCCGCCGCGAGCCCGGTCTGTGGTGGCTGTTCGAGACCTACGTGATCGCGCTGTTGCTCGGGCAGGTACTTCCGACGGCGGTCGGCGGCGACGCCGTGCGCGCCATCGATCTCGCACGGCGCACCGGCGCGCGCGCCGAGGCCGTCTCGTCGGTGGTCGTCGACCGCGTGGTCGGCCTGGCGGCGCTGGGCGCGCTGGCAGCGGTCGGAGCGCTCGCGGGGGGCTCGGGCATCGGGCGGGGCACGGCGGTCG
>JALYLC010000518.1 GCA_030774435.1 Actinomycetota bacterium | reverse complement strand
GCCACGGCAGCGCCCGAGCAGGCGATCGGCGACCTGCTCGCAGCGCTCGGGTTTCAGCCCCAGATCGACCCGCGGCCGCAAGGCGGGCTGAGCTGCCGGCTGGGCAACTGCCCCTACCGCGACTCGGTGCGCGAAAATCAAGACGTCATCTGCACCCTGCACCGCGGCCTCACTCGCGGCCTGCTCGACCAACTCGCTCCCACCGCCACGCTCACGCGCTTCGTCCCCCACGACCCCGACCGCGCCGGCTGCGAGATCGACATCGAGGGTCTCGCGCCGGCATCCGCCTGACCGGCACCGGCAAGGCAGCTGCACGCCGGGGCGCGCTCGGCGATGGCGCCCGTGTCAGGTCGCCTCGCCGGTCTCCGGCAAGACGATGCCTCGCGCGGCGAGATAGGGCGCGAGATAGCGGCCCGCGACCTTGGCGGGCGGCCACCACAAGGGCGTCAGTCGCGCGAACGAGCGCGCGTGGTGCGGGCGCGAATCCGCGCGCAGAAACGCCGGCGTCCCACCCGTCAACAAGACGCCGCGCAGCACCGGCCGAAACGCCATCGGCCGGACCGCAGCGCCGGCCCACGCCGCCAGCGACTCCGCTACCACATCGGCCTGCTGGGCCGCCAGCCCGCCCTGCTTGATCGGCCACGTGGTGACGTCGCCCGCCGCATAGACGTCCTGCACGCCAGGCACCCGCCCATGCTCGTCGACCGGCATAAACCCGGCGCTGTCCGCCGACAGGCCATCCAGCGCCGGACCAGCCGGTCGTGCGAGCGCCACCACGCGGTCGCAGCCCAGCGTCAGATCGTCGCCAAGCACGAGCGCGCCATCACGGACAGCGCGCGGGAGAACGGACGAGCGCAAATCGACGCCGTGCCGGTCGAGCAGCTCCGCGACGGTGCTACTCGCGCGCTCGCCGAACGCCGCCAGCGGCGCCCGCTCCGGCGTCACCAGCGTCAGCCGCGCCCCGGCGACACGGCGGTCAAACAACCACGCCGCGGTCAGCAACGCGAGCTCATACAGCGGCAACGCCCACGCGGTGTCGGCCGGGACCGCGAACAAGACCTCGCGCACCTCACCGCGTTCGAGCTCGCCGAGCAGCTCGCTATAGCGCGCCGCGGCGTCCCGGGCCGGGAAGGTGAGCGCTCCGGGCAGGGCATCGACCATACGAGCGCCGATCGCCACGATCAGCGCGTCGTAGCCGTACTCGTCCCCGCTCGCGCCCCGCACCAGATGTTGCTCCGGCTCGACCGCCATCAGGCGGTCGAAGACATGCCCCGCCGCGTGCTCGCGAACGACGCTACCGAGCGAAAGACGCGGCGTCTCCGCGCCGCCGAAGGGCTCCACGACGGCGAAGGGACGCAGAACGAAATCGGGCGTCGGCGCCAGCAGGTCGACGCTCACGCGCGTCCCGGCCAGGTGCCGCAGCGCCAGCAGCGCCTCCAGCGCCGCCACCCCGGCGCCCGCGATCAGCACCCGCCGCGCCTGCTCGCGCCGTCCACTCTCGGGTCCTCTCGCCGTGCTCATCGCTCCCGTCTACACGCCGCCCGGGGGCGCGCCGCCCGCCGGCGGCTCCGGTTTCGGAATCCGCTCACGCCCGCCCGTTGCGGTAGTACGCCGCATTGACCTCGATGAAGCGCTGCCACTCAAGCGAGACCTGATCCTCAGAGATGATCGCGTCCACCGGACACGCCTCCACGCACGCATCGCAGTATGCACTCCTCCAAGCTGCTCGACTCGGTCGTAGCCGGGCTCGTCGGGCGTCGGATGAATGCAATCCACCGGACACACCTCGACACACGAGTTGTCCTTGGTCCCGATGCACGGCTCGTTGATCACATACGCCAAGACGCCACTCCACCTTCTTTTCTACAGCCCGACTAGGCAAAGTACCATGACGCCCATCGACCTCCCCACAACAACCCTGCCCTAGCCATGAAACGCAGCGACGCCCTCGCCCAGCTCTCCCGCGACCACCACCACGGGCTCGTCGTCGCCCAGCGCCTCAACTGCGCCACCGGCGCGAACGCCGCCGCCGCGCGCGACGCCTTCCTGCGCTTCTGGGACCAAGAAGGACACCAGCACTTCCGAATCGAGGAAGACGTCCTGCTCCCCACCCTCGCCCGCCACAGCTCGCCCACGCACGACGCCATCGTCCGCGTGCTCACTGACCACGTCGACCTCCGCCGCCGCGCCGCCGACCTCGCCGCCGATCCGACACCAGCGCCCGAGGACCTACACGAGCTCGGGGAACGGCTGCACGCACACATCCGCCACGAGGAACGCACCCTCTTCCCACCCATCGAGACGGCCCTGCCCGACGACGAGCTCGCCGATCTCGCCATGGCGCTCGAGCGGGCGCGCCCACAGCACGGCTGATCCCCCGGCGACGCGACGACCCTCAGGGAAAGACAATTCCCGGACGTGAGCGGCGCCTCCTCCTCCGGTCGACGAGCAAGCATCTCGGTCTACGCCGTCGAGACCGCTGCTTGGGACGACACGCGAGCGTCTGGCCCAGCGCCCGCCAGACGCCTGTCCGCTACGACGAGCGGGCGTGTCGGTCGAGCCTTCTCCTCCTCGACAGTGTGCGGCCGTCGCGCGTGCCGCAGCTCACGTGG
>JALYLC010000517.1 GCA_030774435.1 Actinomycetota bacterium | reverse complement strand
GCCATTGGCGACGATCGCCGACGCCAGCGGCTGGCGCACCCGCAGCTTGGCCTCGGCGCGCGCGCGGTGCCCGAGCTCGCAGATCGCGCGCACGTCTGCCATCGGGCCGAGCAGGCCCGCAGCGATGCGCGCCTCGTCCGGCTCGGGATAGCCGGCCAGGTGCACGGAGGCGGGCGCGTCCGGCCCCGCGGCGTTGGCGACCAGGTTCTCCCAGATCTCCTCGGCGAGGAAGGGCGTGACCGGGCCCATGATCCTGAGGCACTGCACGAGTGCGTGGTGCAACGTGGCGAAGGCCGTGCGATCGCCCTCCCAGAAGCGCGGGCGCGAACGGCGGACATACCAGTTCGAGAGGTCGTCCCAGAAGGCCTCGACCGCCCGCGTCATGCTCGGCGAGTCGTAGGCGTCGAGGGCTGCGCGGCAGTCGCGCGCGAGCTCGCTCGCCCGGGCCATGACCCAGCGGTCGAGCGGGTTGTCGCTCTCGGGCCCGTGGTCGGCCTCCTCCCAGAGCGGCTGGAAGCCCTCGGGGTTGGCGTTGAGCACGAGGAAGCGATACGTGTTCCAGAGCGTGAGCAGGCGTCGCGCGACATCGCTCGCCGGGCCATAGCCGAAGTTCATGTTCTGGCCGGGGTCCTGGGCGGCGAACATCCAGCGGCTCACGTCGGCGCCGATCTGCTCGATCGCATCGTCGAACCAGATCGCGTTGCCCCACGACTTGTGCATGGCGCGCCCGTGCTCGTCGTGGAGCTTCTCGTACCCGAGCACGCGCTGGTAGGGGGCACGGCCCACGAGCGCGACCGACATGAACAGCTGCGAGTAGAACCAGAGCCGGATCTGCTCGCGCATCTCCGAGATCCAGTCGGCAGGAAACCACTTCTCCCAGTAGGCGTGATCGGGCAGGTCGGCCCTGGTCAGCCCCACTCCCGCGCCCGCCGCGAAGCCCTCCGGCTCGTACGTGTCGCGGCCATAGCCGAGCGTCGAGAACGGGACGATGCCGGCGTCGAGCCAGCAGTCGCCCACCTCGGGCACGCGCACGGCCTCGGCCCCGCACTCGGCGCAGTCGATCGTGACCGGATCGATCCAGGGCCGGTGCAGCTCGTGCAGCCCCTCCAGGCCCGCGGTGGCGCGCTCGCGCAGCTCCTCCCGCGAGGCGACGACGTTCATGTGCCCGTCCGGGCAGAACCAGAACGGCAGCGGCAGGCCCCAGTAGCGCTTGCGCGAGATGCACCAGTCGCCCATGTTGCGCAGCCAGTCCTCCATGCGCTTGCCGAAGTGCGCCGGCGTCCATTCGACCGTGTTGCTGGCGTCGATCATCGGCTGCCTGATCTCGTCGCAACGGATGAACCACTCGTCGACGACGCGGAAGATCAGCTTCGTCCCGCAGCGCCAGCAGTGCGGGTAGCGGTGCTCGTGCGGCTCCTGTCGCACGAGCCAGCCGCCGCGCTGGAGGTGGTCGGAGACGAGGTCGGGCACCTCGTGGGCGCTGTGCCCGACGAGCTCGCCGTAGCCCTCGATGAACAGCCCCGCCTCGTCGACGGGCACGAGCACGGGCAGCTCCTCACGGCGGCCGATCTCGAAGTCCTCGGCGCCGCAGCCGGGCGCGATGTGAACGATGCCCGTGCCCTCGTCGAGCACGATGGCCGGGTCGGCGACCACGCGGTGGAGGACCTCAGCCTGGGCGGGCAGATCAGCGAAGCCCGTGGCGTACGGCCGCCCGACCAGCTCCTCGCCGCGCACGCTCCCGACGATGTGCGCGTCGGGCCCGAACACGGTGCCGCAGCGATCCCTGGCCACGGCGTGGCGCTCGCCGCCGACCTCGACCCAGACGTACTCGGCATCCGGCTTGACCGCCGCGGCGACGTTCGCCGGCAGCGTCCAGGGCGTCGTCGTCCAGATCACGAGCGACTCGCCGGGCGCGTCGGTGAAGCGGAAGCGCACGTACAGCGACTCGTCGACGATGTCGCGGTAGGAATCCGTAGCTGTGACTTCATGCTGTGACAGTGACGTGCCGCAGCGCAGGCACCAGACCATCGGGCGATGGCCCTGATAGAGCCAGCCGCGCTCGTGGCAGATCTTGAGGAAGCCCCAGATGTAGCTGATGTTGGGGTCGGTCATCGTGTAGTACGACCGCTCCCAGTCCATCCACATGCCGAGGCGGCGCGACTGGGCGGTCTGGACGCCGGAGTACTCGGCCACGCGATCGCGACAGGCGCGCGCGAAGCGGTCGAGCCCGTAGGCCTCGATCTCGTGCTTCGAGTTGAGCCCGAGCGCCTTCTCCACCTCGACCTCGACCCACAGGCCCTGGCAGTCGAACCCGTTCTGGTAGCGCTGATCCTCTCCGAGCGCCGCGTGGTAGCGCTGGAACAGGTCCTTCAGCGAGCGCCCCCAGGCGTGGTGCACGCCCATCGGGTTGTTGGCCGTGATCGGCCCGTCGGTGAACGAGAACGTCGGCCCGCCCTCGTTCTGCTCGCGCAGCCGGGCGAACGTCCGGTCGCGATCCCAGCGCTCGAGCACGCGGTGCTCGAGCGCGACGTGGTCGGGCTCGGCCGGAACGGGAGCGAAGGCGGGGTCGGGCATCCGACGTTTGATCGTAGCCGCGAGCCTGCCGCGCCCAGTGCAGCGGGGTATCATGCTTGCCCGAGCCGGCCCCTTGCTCTTGATGCGACGAAGATCTCACGTGCTCGTGCTCGTCGTCGGGGCAGCCGCCGCGCTGCTCCTGTCGGCCCCTGCGCTCGGCGCGGCGTGGCTTTCGCCCGAGAGCGCGGCGCTCTCGGGGGCCAATCCGCAGCAGAGCCCGGCGATCGCGACCGCTCCGGCGGCGCCCCTGAGCCTGGCGCTGGTCGCTGATGACGGCGCGTTCGCTCCGCCGCACACGACGGCGACCTCGACGCTCGACTGGTCGACCGGCGCCTGGAACTTGCCCGCTGGGATCAATCACTCCGGGTCAACGTCGGCGGGCCAGCCCGACATCGCCTGGGGCATCGATGGGTCGGGGGCACAGAACGTCGACATGGTCGAGACGGGCAGCTCCGGCGGCGCCCTCTGCAGCCCGAATGCAGGGGTCTTTCTTTCCACGTCGGCGAACGGCGGTGCGGGCTGGAGCACCGCGTTGGTCGTCAACTCCGCCTCCAACTCGAGCGAATTGGTCGAGCCGGCGATCGCGGTCGTTCTCGGCCGCGTCTACGTCGCCTACACGAAGCTCGACTGGTCCGTGCCCGGATGCAGCGGGCCGCCCGACAGCTCGCAGATCCTGCTCGCGTACACGGAAAACGGGGGATTCTCGTGGCCGACGCGGCGCGTATCGCCCCTGGCGACTACGGGCGCGGCGCACTACCGCAGCC
>JALYLC010000516.1 GCA_030774435.1 Actinomycetota bacterium | reverse complement strand
TCGCAATCGACCTATCCATCGTATATGCGGATGAGAGGACTTGAACCTCCACGACCTTACGGCCACACGGACCTGAATCATGGCGTGGTGCGATTCTGGTTCCGTAGTCGGCTCGCACAGCGGCTTCTCGTCCGCGTTCGTCCAGTACTTCCGCCGTGTTTGTGACGACGACGTTACAACGAAGAGGTTCGATCCCTATTCGGCCCATTCGTAATATCCGCTGCTCAGAGGCGAATAGTCGGAGTGCAGGGCGCACGTTCCGAGCAGCGAAGAGCCGCGGTGTCACGCAAGGTGTCACCGCGAGGACGAGGAACGGAACGCGAGTCAGCCCTGCTGCGTAACTCGCGTGGCGTGCACAGCGTGGCCACACGGTTCGGCGCAGCCGGGGGAGAGCGCGTGCGGCACACGCAGGAGGTCGTGGGTTCGAGCCCCACACTGCCCACTCGGTTTTTAGGCTCGTTTGCAGGTATTTCTACGATCTTCGGCGGTTGGCCACCAGCGAACGAGCGTTCGCATCGAGCAGCTCAGCGACGTCCAATACGTGTCGCGTTGTTACTCCCGTGTTACTCCCGGGGGCTCTGTGGCGCACTCTAAAGCGAAGGGCGTTGCGGCGATGTCCGCGCGCGCGGCGCTTCCAGCGATCAGCCGACGCTGCCGCAGTGGGCGCGTTCGCACCGACGCCGAGCGCCTCGCCCAGCACCAGGCCCCAGAGATTGACCTCGACCAGGACAGATCCCTCGGACGAGATCCGCGCCTCGAGCGCTCACGACTTCTATCGATCTCAACCCGCGGCCACAGAAACCGCGACCGCGGCCGCGACGGGCCCGGGCGCGGACGCTGAGCTGGCGTGTCGGCGTGGCTCGGCGCTCAAGCCTTGCGCGCCGTTGTTCCGTATTGGGCCGGACGGCGCGGCCACGATGGTCGCGACCCATATCGGCGTCGTCCCCTGCTCCTCACTTCAGCGCGAGGCCCGGAGTGCACGTGTCTTCGGGCTTCGCCGCCTTGAGTGGACGTGCTCTCAAGTCTAGGGAGCGAGCGGTCCGCCAGGACTTACCGGATCGACTATCTCCCGAAATGTCGCCGCGGATTGCGCGGGGTCACGCGCGTTCATGGTCGCCCATCAGTTGGCGCAGCTCTCCGAGAGCCAGCTCGAAGCGCTTGCGCGCCACATCCTCAGCCAACCCTGTCGCCTCCGCCACCTCGCGCCATGAAGCGCCAGAAAGCCGCAGCACGACGAGCGTGCGGCGCTCCGGCTGGAGCCTTCTAAGGCTCGAGCGCAATGCCACCACCGCATCCATGTCCGGCGCGACTGCCGCCTGGTCCCACGCCTCGGACTCAGCCGAGCTGGGAACCTGCGTCCGTCGGTGCCGCTCCGCATCGATCAAGCGACGCTCCGCAGTCCGACGCAGCCACCCCTCCACATCCGTCGGACCTACGCGAGCAGACATCTCAACAAGCTGCAGCAACGCCTCCTGTACCGCCTCCTCCGCGACGTCGCGCGGCACTGATCGCCTCCGCACGAGCCAACCGACCACCCCCGGTATCTGGCCAGCGAGCCCTCCACTCGCATTGCGCCCACGCCGGACCACCCAAGGCACCCACCTCTCCGAATCCGAGCGAGTGGATCGGACAAACTAGACGCGACCCAATCGAGACCTCAACGGCGGCGCGGACCGCAAGTGCCCATACACATCGCGGGACGCTGCAAGTACGCGCTTGTGGAGCGAACACCGCTTGCGGCGCGGCCTTCGCTAGACCCTCGCCGTCACGTTGCGGCCGCGTTCGCGGCCGACTGGCCAATGGGTACATAGCAACACAGATATGCCGGGCGCTTCTCCCGTCCGAGGGATATTTCGTCGCCAATTGTCTCCCAATGGCGTTGCGCGAGCTATCGCGAGCCGGACCGACCAGAGCTGCGGGCCGCACGGCCCACCCTATGCCTTGCTGTGCTGAGCGTCGGTCGCCGACGGCGAATGGTGCGTCTCGCAGTGCGCTGGTCTGCCGGCCGTGTGGGTCTTGAGTGCGCCCGGCAGGATTCGGGCGTGTTCCGGGACGCGTGAGCGAGCATGCCGTTGGGCATGTCAAAACGCGCGACCCGACTCGCGGCGTCACATGGTCGATCCCTCTGAATGGGTCGTGGCTCCAACACGGCTCGCCGTTGCGTTGACGCCTCACAGATTGTGAAGATTCGCTAGCAGCTTTCCGAAACGCACGAACGAGCGCGACCTCCTAGTAGAGGCCAAGATCCTAGAGGTGGCCTCGACCCACAGACGCACGGAGGGTCGATGCAGCGTCGTTATCCTTGACGAAGCGGGGCGGACTTCTACCGCGCTGCGTGAGCCGCCTCGCGCAGCAGACAGAGACAACCGCGCCAGGCGATCAGAGCTTCCATCTCTGACTGGTGTCATCGCAAATGCTGCTCGCCGTCTTAGCGTTGCCCGTCTTAGCGCTGCCATGGCCTTTGCATCAGACGGTGGCGACTCCCCACCTAGTACGGGCCGAACTCGAATGAACCCAACCCAAGATGCCGAGTCGAGCAATTACGCCTGCGCGATGAAATCCGCGAGAACCGCTGGCGCGTTTGCATTTCGTCTTTGCGCGTTTGCATTTCGTCTTTGCATTTCGTCTTTGCAATAGAAATTCACCTTTCACCTTTGCATTACTAGGGGATGACGCATGAAGCTTTCGCGACGCAAGCTGTTGATTCGATCGGGTGGCATGGTGACGGCCGCCTGCGTGCCAATGGCGCTCGGTAGGACTGGTGCGTTCGCCGCGAACATGCCAGATACCTCCACGAGCGAGGGCGCCACCGTCACGGCTGTGTCTCAGGTCGGAGTTCAGGTCGCAGGCCGGGACGGCGCCATCCGCACCGAGGGATTCCCCGAAGCGTGGGTCGTCAAAATCGGCGACCGCGTTGGCCTCGAACCAACCCTGGCCGGCGAGGCCGTTGAGATCCGTGCTTTCCCCATGGTGCACTGGACTACACGAGTGCTGGGTCCCGCTGAAGTGACCCCCGGCGCCAAGCTGCCATCGGATCCGAGTCTCGTCGTGGATCCGGCTGCCATAATAGTGGGTCGGCCTCCCAGCCCGGGTCAGGCGGCTAGCGTGCGGCTATCTATCGTCGACCGTGGCACGGGCACCGGCCCCGGTCCTGATCGAGTTATCTCCGCCAGGTGGTGAGCTTAACTCAAGTAGCGATCGCCCTTGCGGCGTGCGCGCTCTTAGTTTGGAGTGGATCCTCGAAGGCTTTGAAACTGCACGATGTCGGCGCGACGGTTCAGACGGTCGGATTGGCACCGCGCGCCGCTCTGATCGTCGCCGCTGTTGCGACGGGTCTCGAGGTCGGCGTCGCGCTCGCCCTCCTCGTCGGGCTTTACAGAGTGGCCGGTGTGGTGGTCATGGGCCTCGGCCTCTCTTTCGCGGCAGGCGGCCTTTTCGCCTTGGCGCGCGGTCTTGACGTGCCTTGTACCTGCTTCGGCGGCGCTTCCACGGCCCGGCTTGGCTGGCGACAAGTTATCGCGCTCCCAGCATGGCTGCTGACAGCGAGCGCAATGACCGGCCTTCCGAGCACATCATTCCGCACTCGCATTGGCGTCGCGATCGCACTTGCGGTCCTTCTTGCCGGTCTGCGCGCGGTTTCGTGCGCTCGCGAGTACCAGGCCGCGAGACTGGACCGGCATGCGTTCGCTGGCGGGGGTAGCTGATGACGTCCGTGCTGGCCCTCGCGGTGATAGCCCTCCTCGCGGCAGGTGAGTTCCTGCTCTTCGGCGCCCTGACGGAGGCCTATCGGGACATCGCGCAGCTCCGCCATGATACGGGCACGATCGATCGGCTGACGCCCGTTGACCTCGGACCGGCTCTTAATGGATTGCCAAGCGCGTATGGACTCGACCCCTCGCTGGACGCAGCGAGCAAGGCGCTGGCGTTGTTCGTAGACAGAAAGTGCGGCACGTGCAAGATAATCCTCAGATCACTCAATGGCAGTCTCCCCCTCGGGGTTGTGCTGACGATGTTTGCCGATTCGCACGACGAAGGTGAGGAGTGGCTCAGTGTCAACGGCTTCGGGCACGATCGCCTGGCGGAACTGCCGATATCGATTGTTACGCCCGGCTGGTCGAACCCGCTCGGCATTGATGTCACGCCGCTTGCCATCGAAATCGAGCACGGTAGGATCGCGCGCGCTTCTACCGTGCCCTCCGCGCGACGCTTCTACAGTCTCGTGCCTAGCCCATATCAGCTGGGCAAGAACCACCCGGACGAGCAGGTGGTGACTCATGCTTAGCCGGGTGCCTGGATATGCGACAGAAGGGAGTAGGCAATGAAAAGTGCGCAGCTAGAGCGGGCCACAACGCCTGTTGACCCATCCGAGACCCGCCACCTCACGCGAGGACGCTTTAGCCGACTCACTCTCCTCGGCGCAGCTTTCGTCGGCACCCTCGCGAGAGCATGGGCCGACGTTCCGAGCGCCCTGGCTGGAAACGTCTACTGCTGCAACCTACGATTCCCGAATGGCCCCTGGTGCGGCGGCACGAAGGGCAGCAGCAACTTCACCTGCTCGGCAGGCCACAACAAGAGGAACTGGACGTGTTGCGAACCGTTCGGACTTGTCCTGTGCTGGGAATGCACCACCGGGGCAACCTGCGACGACCCGATGTACGAATGCTCCAATTACAGCTTCGGCGCAAGCTGCTAAGCCATAGGAGGTGAGATGATGTCTATGCAACTAATAGCAGTGGCGCTGGCCGTCGGGGCGGGAACCCTTCAGCTCTATAGTCCTTGAGGTTTGTCGTTCCTCGGAACGATGTCCCTCGTGAAGGGGCACCTGCGCGTCGGCCTAGCGACCGCAACTGGATTCGGCGCAGCGTTTCTCACAAGTGCGACCGGCGTGTTTTGGCTACTGTGTGCGTTGGGTCGTGTGCCGGCGACCGTGCTGCCGAATAGTTTACGGGCCGTCGTCGCGATTGTGGTACTGTCCATTGCCATGATCTCCGACCTCGTTGATCTGAGGAGAGGTTCCGGGCACTCCGTGCTTTCGTGGCGACGCCAGACACCCCGGAGCATTGCGCACGACTTCGGCGCACGGCGCGCAGCAATCGCGTGGGGCTTCGATGCCGGGCTGGGTTTTACCACCTATCGTATGACCGCGACGTTCTGGTCAGTTGTCGTCTTAGCGATATGCGGTTTCGCTCCCTGGTGGACGGGTGCAGCATACGCCGCCGGATTCCTCCTGCCGCTCGCGCTTGCATGGGGAGCGCCCCTGCTTTCGGACGACTCTGCGCGCATCCGTTTCATCTATTTTGCTACGTCGCGGAATTGGCGACCGCGACGGCTAGCCGTCGTTCTATCACTCGCGGGCTTCCTGGCCTCAGTGCTATGATAGTATCAGCTGGTGCTATCTCTTGGATGGGAGCGTGATGGCCATGTTCTGCAAGTGCATCTCTGGGTCTCTCTCGTGCAGATGAGGAGGATGCAGCTGTTTTCCTTGGTGGCCGCTCTTGCTCTCCTGGTGGCTTGCGGCTCCTCCGCGGCTACCGCAGCCAGCCCTGCCCGATCAAACGCGACGAGCTCGACGATGCCAGAGGCGATTTGCAGCGTAATCGTTGCCCGCAGTCGGTCAGGCCGAGAGGACGGCTACCGTGTAGTTCTCGGGTCCGTGTCGGTGCCACCGGCGTTGCTTCCGCAGAGCGTCTCGACGCCTAGCGAGCGCTGGCCGTTCTGGCAGAAGGCGGGGTTCCACATCCGCTCGGGCAGCCCAACTGTGACCGTGACTGTACCGAAGGCCTGGCGAGGGCGCGTGGCGATCGACTGGGGGGGCACGGGGCCCGCCAGCCAATTGCGGTTTGAGGCCTGTGATCCAGCCGCTGGGTTATGGGACCACTGGGCGGGTGGCTTCCACCTTCG
Organism: Actinomycetota bacterium; assembly: GCA_030774435.1. GTDB lineage: Bacteria > Actinomycetota > Thermoleophilia > Gaiellales > JALYLC01 > JALYLC01. The sequence goes on along the minus strand of JALYLC010000516.1, from coordinate 4,313 downwards.
TTCCGCCTCGGCCTGCGTCCCGCTCGTGGTTCGCGTCGGCCGTCGCACCTCGACCGTGCACTTCGGTCTCGGTCGCCGGTGCGCGGCCCGCTAGCGCCAGTCTGACGCGCATGGTGCAGAGCGGGCGGCGGGTAGAGCTGTTTGATGCCGCCGCGGTGCCCGCAAGCCGTCCACACTCGGAGTGGTCGCGGCGGCAGTCCTGCTCGCAGAGCGCGTGGAAGGCCGCGCCGGCCGCGACCGAGGGCAGTTGTAGAGGTCACGGCTAGCGCACCGCACCCTGTGTCGCGATCGCGATGAGCCCAGTGATGCTCATGGCGATCACCGTGTGCCGGTAATTCCTGCCAGCTCGCTCGAGCGGGCGGTTACTGCGCGCGATCGCGAGACCACCGCCCACCAACTGGCTGGCCGAAAATGAGAGCGAGACCACGTTCGCGTTGCGTCCGGAGCTCACTCTGGGCGCCAGAGTGCTATGTCCTTGGCGGCGATCCGATCGCGCGGCGTGCGATGAGAAGGGTGCCGGCGTTAGAGGGGGCGGGGGTGCGAGGAGCGCGAGCGCGCCGAGGGCGGCGGCGAGACCGACATCCGTTCATTCCCGTTCCATTTTCGGCTTGACCGTAAGGCGCCACGTACCTCCGCGACCGCGGCCGGCAGGCGCGACGACTCCTAGGCTCCGCAGGAAGACGAGGTAATCGCGGAGAGTGCTGAGCGGCGGCGGGGTCGGAAGCGTGTCGGCGATCTGAGAGAGCATGAGCGGATCGCCCGCGCCAAGAACATCGAGGATGGCGTGCTGGCGCTCGGAGAGTCGGTGGGCGACCCGAGTTGGCGCGACGTACTGCGATTGGCGGACGCTGCACTCTCGGCCTCGTGATCGCGTATGGCGTTCACGCCTCTAACGCCCCGCCGCCCGCACATCACGTCGGTCCCGCGCCAGTCGGACTTCCTTCGACCCTGAGTTCAGTACCGGCGGCCACGACTCTCTCGCGCCTCGCAGCCGTGCCGGCACCGCAGACTACGATGCCGGACGATGTCACTGGCGTGTTCGCCCAACTCACCGCCGCTCCCCCCGGTATCGACACTTCGATGCTTCCTGGCAGCCTCAACCGAGCGGGAACCCGCCTACTGCTCGCAGGCTGGGCGCGACTCAACGGCAGTTCTGGGTCATCCCGACCGACAAGGGGCGCGTCTGCCGGGTCCTGTCGGGCATCGCGGGCGGATGTACGGTCGCGTTCCCAGAGGGCGTGCCCGTGACGGAGCTCGCGAGCTCATCGAGCAAGCCGACCCCCGGGCAGCCGCTCGAGACCTTCGGCCTCGCGACCGACGCGGTCGCAAGCGTCCACGTGACGCTCACCGGAACGAAGTATCGACGCGAGCCTTTCGAACTACGCGTACTACTTTCAGGCGCCGAACGATCAGATCGCACTGACCGCTGGCGACCTGCTGGTCGTGACGCTGACGAACGGCGACGTGCTCTCGTACCCGATCGCCGAACGCCGCACCTAGCGCCGCACGGGCCGAAGCGGCTGAGATCTTCGGAGCGACCCGAAAAGTCCCAAACCGGCTGAGCAGTGGGCCTCGCTGATGCATCGGCGAGGCCCCGTTCATCTGAGACGCCCTACCTTTGAGAAAGAATGGTCCTGGGTCCCGTGTTGAACCCGGTGCGTGTGAGGGGTCGGGCGATACTGGGGGGGGGCATCGATGGCGGGTCGCGGGCGAAGCCGTGCCGGTGCCGGTGTGGCTTTCGTTGCCCTGGGTCGGCGCCGGCTGGATGACCTCCTGGTGCTGCGGGCATCCTGTCTGTGCTGCACACTGGAGCCGGCTGGAGCACTGTCTCCGGAGCTTGCTTTCCGGGTGGGCATGAAGGCTCGCCGTCAGGTTGCATGAATGGCAGGACGCGGGGGGTCTGGGATGCGGATGCGGTCTACCTCGAGGTGCGAAGCGGCGGGTCTGCCTGTCGTTCCGGCGGGCTCATCGACGGGAGCGGCTGGCGTGGCCGCGGATCTCCCACGCCGAGATCGAGAAGATGGTGGGCTACGTGGTGCCCATCCCGCGCGCGGTAGATACGGTCGACCTGGTCGCGCGGCTGCTCGCGGTGGAGGATCGGCCGGTGGTGGTCGAGTGGATCCCTGGGAGCTGCGCGAACTCGCATCGGCCGTGGTCGTCATGCCAGCAAGGAGATCGACTTCGGCAAGCGACGCATACCAGCGAATCCCTCGGTCAGCGCAAACGGCGGTGCCATCCAACTACGCCGATTACGACTCCAACTCCGAGAACACCAACGAGTGCCAAGCGCAGGCGGGACCGGCGCGGCGAGTGCGGGTAGGCCCACAGGAATGCCTCGGCGACCTCGGCTAGCTCGGGGTGAGCCGAGAACAGCTCCCGAAGGTGCGGATCCTCGTGCAGCGTGGCGCGCCGCTCTGAGATCGATCGCCACCGCATGGGCGATCTTCGCACGCCAGCACTCACCGGATCAATTGCCTAGCGAAAAGCCGTCGCGAATTTGCGTGGCTCACGCGCGATCATCGTTGCCCATCAGCTCGCGCAGCTCGGCGAGGGCCGACTCGAATCGCTTGCGCGCAACATCCTCAGCCAGCCCTGTCGCGGCCGCTACCTCGCGCCACGAAGCGCCAGAGAGTCGCAGGACGACGAGCTTCCGGCGGTCTGGAGCTAGCGTTCGAAGACTCGAGCGCAAAGCAAGCACCGCATCCATGTCGGGTGTTACGCGCCCTTCGGCTCCTACCTCGGACTCCGCCCAGCTCGGAACCTGGGTCCGCCGATGCCGCTCCGAGTCGATCAAGCGACGCTCCGCGGTTCGACGCAACCACCCCTCCACGTCTGCGGGAATCGCGCGAGCGGATAGTTCAACGAGTTGAAGCAGCGCCTCCTGCACTGCCTCTTCCGCGACGTCACGCGGTACTGATCGCTTGCGAGCGACCCAAGCGACTACCGCCGCAACCTGGCCAGCAAAGCCACCACTCGCATTGCAGCCCCGGCGGACCACCCCAAGGCACCGCCCCTCCGATTCCAAGCGAGTTGACCGGACTAAAAACTCAACCTCCGGGTCGGAGTAGACCAATCCGGGCGATCCATAATCGAGCCCGCCGATCGAGCCAGATTGCCACCCCGCCGCACGTACTAATGATGGCATTTGCGAGGCCACCTCGATCGCGCAGCTTTCGCAGACATGAGTAGGAAGACGCAAGATAATGGGACGACTCGGCCACGAGCACGCGGATACGCCAAGGCGCGCGACGATTCGGCGCCGGCCTCGCGCGCGGGCGGTGAGAGCACATGCAACGAGCGGCTTGAGCGCGGGATGAGGGTGTTCCTTCTCCGGCTCCGACTTCTCGCGCATATCGTGCCGATTCCGCGTCGATGGCCCCAGATCGAACAGGGGCTGCGGGCCGGACAGCGCGCCAGCGGGAAGAGCATAGCCTGCCGCGCTGATCCCTCGGTCGCCGATGGGGTAGCGGTGCGTCTCGCCGCACGCTGGCCTGCCGTCTGTGAACTCGCGGACCCGCACATGCAGGATTCGGCCGCGTTCCCCAGAGCGGCGTGAGCGAGCATGGTGTCTGGACAGGCCCAAATCCGCTACTCGCGGAGAATCTCTGTGTCGTCGCCCTGGATTGGTTGTGGCCCTCACCAGGCCTCGCGTTTACCGCGCCGCTCCCAGATTGTAAAGATTCACGAGGCGCTTTCCGAAACGCGCGGACGATCTCGACCTCGTAGTACAGGCCACCGCAAGTGCGGCTTCATTACACCCTAGTTCAAGTCATCACGGAGGGCAGGGATGTCGACGAGCATGGTTACTTCGAATGTTGCGGGCAAGCGGTACTCCGTTGCTGTCGCGATCGTGGTTGCAGTCATAGTGGTAGCTTCGCTGGCGCTTGGTCCCAAGATTTCGGGGACCGCGCACGCGAGCATCCCGTGCCAGAATCACGCGTACGCCACGAACTGCGACTCCCTCTACGGCAGTTTGACGATCCAGTGCAATGGCTCGACTGTCAGGTACGCGACAAGCCAGAATTCGGCATCGCACGGAAACCCCGCCACCGGCACGTATACGAAATGGCTTCCGAACCGAGGCGGCGACTGGGTGGACGGCTCCACGTACTGCATGGGAATCTCGAACAACACCTGGCTCTTGGCAAGTTCGGGATGGATCAGCCGAACGCTCGCGTTCTGATACGACTGAGCAGGGAGGAAAAGTGATGAATCGTCCGCACAAACTTGTCGCGGTCGCAGTGGCGGCGCTCGTGGTCTTCGGTATCGCTTCGATCGCATACGGCGGCTCCGGTTCGACCTCACCGAAGGTA
>JALYLC010000515.1 GCA_030774435.1 Actinomycetota bacterium | reverse complement strand
TTCCCTTCGGCCGGTCTCGGTCATGATCCCTGCCTTCAGGAACGCCTTCACCAACGCGAGCAGCCGCCTGTCTGCGACCCGTCGCCGCACGCGCCCGAGGAGGGCGGTGTGGTCGATCGTGTCGAAGGAAGACACGACACACTGCCCACCTCGAAGGCTTCCCAGCGACGGTGCGGATTGTGCGCGCGCGTCACGCATGGGAGGGTTGTTCGCTTGAGTTGATGGGCTGGATGCGGCGGCGCGGGAGGCTGGAGCTGATCGTGGTGTTGCCGGACGGGAGCCGTCTGATGGTGCCGGCGGGGTGGACGGATCTGGAGGGTCCGGTCAAGCCGCCGGGGGCGGGGACGTTGGGCTCGCTGCAGGATCTGTTGGCGATGCGACGGGTGCTCGAGCCGCTGTGTGAGCGTGTCGTCCTGGCCGAGCGGGATGATCTTGGGCGCGAGGAGACGAGCGGTGCAGCTGCGTCTGGATCTGGCGGAGTCACCGGCGCCGGCGGCGGCGTTGTGGGAGCTGGTCGGCGAGGAGGAGCGCCAGACGGCGATGGCGCTGCTGGCGGTGCTGATCGCGCAGGCGCTCGCAGGCGATCGCGAGGAGTCGGTGGCCGGTGAGTGAGCGCGAGAAGCTGACCGTCTCGCATTTGCGCCGGGCTGCGTTCGTGTACGTGCGGCAGTCTTCGCGGGCGCAGCTTGAGCGCAACGTCGAGTCGACCGCGCGCCAGTACGCGCTGGTCGCGCGAGCGGTCGAGCTGGGCTTCGCGCGCGAGCAGGTCGTCGTGATCGACGAGGATCTCGGCATCTCCGGCTCGGGGCTGTCGGAGCGGTCCGGGTTCGCGCGCTTGACCGCGGAGGTCGCGCTCGGGCACGCGGGGCTGGTGCTCGGCCTGGAGGTCTCGCGGCTGGCCCGCAACAACGTCGACTGGTACCGGCTGCTCGACCTCTGCGGCGTGACCGACACCGTGATCGGCGACGCCGACGGGCTGTATCACCCCGGCTCGTTCAACGACCGGCTGCTGCTGGGGTTGAAGGGCACGATGAGCGAGGCCGAGCTGCACGTGCTCCGCTCCCGCCTCGAGGGCGGGATCCGCAACAAGGCCCAGCGGGGCGAGCTGCGCCGCGGGCTGCCGGTCGGGCTGGTCTGGGGCGAGGAGGACGGCGAGGTACTGCTGCACCCCGACGAGGCGATCCGCGGATCGATCGCCACGATCTTCGACCGGTTCGCCGAGCTCGGGTCGGTCCGTCAGGTATGGCTGTGGATGCGCAGCGAACGGGTCCAGTTCCCACAACAGCGCTTCCCCCGCGGCGAGATCGTGTGGGTCACGCCGACCTACCACCAGGTGCACAGCGTGCTCGAGAACCCCGTCTACGCCGGCGCGTACGCGTTCGGCAAGACACGCAGGGAGCGCTACGTCGACGAGCACGGCCAGCCGCGGACGCGGATCCGTCGCCTGCCCCAGCCAGACTGGGACGTCTTGATCTGGAACCACCACCCCGGCTTCATCGACAAGACCACCTTCGACTCGAACCGGGAGCGGATCGCCGCCAACACCCGCCCACGCGCACACGAGCCCGGCGGCGCAGTCCGCGAAGGCTCCGCGCTGCTGCAAGGCATCGCGGTCTGCGGCCGCTGCGGCCGCAAGCTGAAGGTCCACTACCAGGGCCGCCACGGCCGCCAGAGCCCCGCCTACCACTGCCCCAGCAGCGTGCTCGTCGAGGGACGCGGCCGGTGGTGCCTGCGGGTCGGCGGCGCCCAGATCGACCAGGCCGTCGCCGACGCGCTGCTCGCCGCGCTCACCCCCGCCGGGATCAAGGCCGCGCTGGCCGCCGCGGAGGCGCTCGAGCACGACCACGACGCGGCGCTCTCCCAGTGGCGGCTGCAAGTCGAGCGCGCCCAATACCAGGCGGAACGGGCCGAACGCCGCTATCGCCAGGTCGAGCCCGAGCACCGGCTCGTCGCGCGCGGGCTCGAACGCGACTGGGAACAGGCGCTCACCGCGCTCCAGGCCGCGCAAGCCGAGCTCGAGCTGCGCGAGCGGCAACGCCCCCGCACGCTCACCCCCGCCGAGCGCGGACAGCTCTTGGCGCTCGGCGCCGACCTCGGCCGCGTCTGGGCCGCACCCACCACCAGCGACCGCGACCGCAAACAGCTCCTGCGCACACTGATCGAGGACGTGATCCTCGACGTCGCACGCGAGGAACGCCGCGCCACCGTCACGCTGCGCTGGCGCGGCGGCGCGCTCACCGAGCTGGCCGTACCGCTGCCGCGCCAGCAGCCGACCGTCCGCACCGACGAAGACACGATCGAGCTGCTCGAACGGCTCGCCGCCCACTACCCCGACGCCACCATCGCCGGCATCCTCAACCGCCAAGGCCGACGCTCCGCGACCGGAGAACGCTTCACCCAGATCATCGTCGGCGGACTGCGGCGCTACCGCGGCATCGCCGCCTACCAGCCGCCCGCCGACCCGCCCGACGGCGAGCTGCTCCCAGTCGGCAAAGCCGCCGACGTCCTCGGCGTCGCCGCCTCGACAATCCACCGCTGGCTCCAAGCCGGCTTCATCCCCGGCGAGCAAGACACCCCCGGCGCCCCCTGGCGCATCCGCGTCAACGACCAGCTGCGCGCGCTCTTCGTCGAAAGCGCCCCGGCCGGCTACGTCCCGATCGTCGACGCCATGCGAGCCCTCGGCGTCTCCCGCCAAACCGTGTTGCAGCGTGTCAAGCGCGGCGAGCTCCAAGCGATCCACGTCCGCAACGGACGCAGAAAAGGCCTCCGCATCAGGGTTCCCGCCGCCGACGCCCTCTTCGACCCCGCCCCCATGAACACGATGGCAGTGTGACGATGGCACCAAGCACGCCTCGATGTCTGCCTCGAACACCCAGCCGTAGTTGCGGTTGGGCGAAGCGAGGTAGTGGATCTCGGCGATTGCGTCCTGCGCGCGCCGGCGCGGGCGAAACCCATACGAGCACGGCTGGAAGTCCGCCTCGAAGATGGGTTCGAGCACGAGCTTCAGCGCCGCTTGCACGACCCGGTCGCGCGCGGTCGGGATCCCGAGCCGACGCTGTTTGCCGCCCTGCTTCGGTATCATCCGTTCCCTGTCCGGCAGGGTCTGGAACGCCC